>JAYTMY010000249.1:0-2981 GCA_043748535.1 Lentisphaeraceae bacterium
CAACATAAAAAATCGGCAATCGGGCAACAAAAAGCCCGAGCGTAGCTCGGGCGGATCAGGATGCAGCTAGGGGGTGGCTAGGTAAGGAAGGGGGGGGGGGGCTGAGTAGTAACGATTTTTTCTCGCGCTGGAAGCTCGAGCCACGTATTCAAGCTCAAAATCAGGATGCCTCCCATGCTTCTCCGCGCCGCCCTGCCCCTGCTTCTTCTCGCGTCCTGCGCCAGTCAGCCGAAGCCCAAGATTCCTCCCGGGATGAAGTATCTCCAGACGCCGCTGGCCGAGATCGACAAGGCGGCGCAAAGCGGTGAGGCCGAGGCGCAGTTTGAATTGGCCGAAATCTATGAGCTCGGACTCGGGGTGCCGGCTGATCCGGCGCGGGCAAGGACGCTCTACGCCAGCGCCGCCAAGTCGGGACATGTGTTGGCCCGTTTGATGTCCGCCTTCTGTCAGCAGGAAGGCATCGGAGGTCCGCTCGATCGCGGCGCCGCTCTGGACGCCTATCTGCAACTGGAGTCGGAGGGCGTGGCCGAAGCCAATTTCACCCTCGGCAATTTCTTTGCTTATGGTTCGCTGCGCTCGCCGCAAATGGCGGAACACTGGTATTGGCGGGGCCTCCTGGCCGGCGACGCGGCCAGTACCTCGGCCCTGCGTGATTTGTATTGCCAGGAAGGGGATGCCGATCGGCGTGCCGCTCAATTGATCCGCTGGTACGAGGCCTTGGAGGATCGCGGCGATGAAGATCTCAAGGACGCGAAACTGACTCTGCTGGTTGCCCTGCTCAAGCAGAAGTCGCCCGATGTCGACTGGGTGCAATCCTTGCTCTCGGATCTGAAGAAAATTGAATTTCCAGGAAGATTCGTCGCAACAGTCCGTTGCTGCGAGAGCCAGGTTTATGAGCGGGGCTTGGGGGTGAAAGTGGATCTCGACAAGGCGCTGGTGCTGGTGACGCCAACGGTTTTAGATCCGAATCTGCCGCAGCGAGAGCCGCTCGGGATTGGTACTCTTTCTCGCTTGCGCTTGAATCTGACGCTTGGCAAAGGCGCTCCCCGGCAACTGTGGTACGATTGGGACCAAGCTTGCTGGTACCATCCTGAGGCCGAGGCCGAATTGCGTGAGTTTTACACACGGCTGCCGCCTTACGCACGCTTTGAAGAAGTCCCGCGTTCCACGGAGCTCGAGTTACGGCTGCAGGCGTCTTTCCTCGGTGTGAAGGTCAGGGCCCCCGGACTGAAGAAGCTGGCCATAGAATTGCAGCCCGAGGGTCGGCATCGCGCCTGTTTCGACGCCGCGAATTTCTGGTTCTCCCGTCACCGCGATGCGGCGATTCCCGAGCCCGCGCAGAGCTTCCTCAAAGCTTCCATGCGACCACAGGACTGGCAGCGGCTCAAGGCCGCTTGGGAAGGGGCCGCGCCCTGCCCCCGCCCAGTTCAGAGCCAGCGCTGGAATCAGCAGCAGTTCCAGAAAATGATGTCGGGCTGGAACGAGACGGTGAAAAGTCTAGAGAAGCCCAAGCCCTGAGATGTGGCGAATGCCCGAAAGCACGAATTCAGTCTACATACAACAAACCCGAGACAGGTTGGAACTTGCCCTCGTTGACCCCCGCCGCTGATCTCAACCGAAGCAAGTCGCCGGGACGCTTTGAAAGTCGGCGCTTGCCATGCTAGCTTATTACGACTGTCATCCGATAAAACTGGAGCCCCCATGAACTTCGAAGAGATTGAAAAGCTGGCCGCATTACTTGCCAAGCATAACCTCGGTGAGATCACCGTGGAAGAACATCAGAAGACCAAGATCACGGTCAAAGCCGCCGCCCTCGCTCCTGCCGCCGTGGTTCATCATGCCGCCGCTGCACCCGCCGCCGCCAAACCCGCAGCTCCGGTTGTTGAAGCTGGCAAAGCCATCAAATCCCCCCTCGTCGGCACCTTCTATAAGTCGCCCTCGCCCGACGCCGCCGCCTATGTCAAAGTCGGCGACACGGTGAAACCGGACACCACTTTGTGCATTCTCGAAGCGATGAAAGTGATGAATGAAGTCAAGGCGGAAGTCTCCGGCGTCATCACTGAGATCCTCTGCGACAACGGTCAGCCGGTCGAATACGATCAGCCGCTCTTCCGCTACCGCCCCCTTTGATTCCCTTGAAGGAGGTTTGAGATGAATCCCCGCTCTGGTAAGCCCCAAGACAACGTCAGCATCGGCGGCATTGCGATTTCCGAGGAGGTTTTCGCCAGCATTGTCCGTCGCTACGTTTTGCAGTTGCCCGAAGTCGCCCGCTTCGCCTCAGCCTCTTTTGTCTCCGGTCTCGCCAGCATCATCGGCAAACGCAGCTCCGACCGCCCGATCCGCGTCGACATCGAAAATGATCAGCTGGTCATCGGCGTCAACGTGGTTCTCAAGTTCGGCAGCTTCGTCCCGTCCGTCGCAGTCCGGATTCAGGAAGTGGTCAAACTCCGGATCGAAGAACTCACCGGCAAAACCGTCCTCCGCGTCGATGTCTTCGTCTGCGATCTCGCTGATGACGGCAGCTTCAAAGAAGACAGCTCCGGCCGCCGCCTGCCTGATGATGAGGCCCATCTGTGATCGCGCTTCTGGCGGATGTCGCCGATTCCTCTGCATCCCTTGAGGCTCCCGCCGGCTTTCAGGTCGCCTGCAGCCGTATAGGACAGCAAATTGTCAACGCCATCGGGGATGCGCTTGAGCACTGTTTCGGCGTAGACTGGAATCAGTCCCCCAATCTTTTCCTGCTCGGCATGCTTTGCGGATTGGGGCTCTTCCTCATCCTCCGCTTGGCGTCGTGGTTTTTCTGGGATCGCCGCTGCAAAGGCATCGCCCTGCGCAACGATGCTGGCGGCATCTTCATCACCGCCGCGGCGATCCAGGATTTTATCAGCCGGGTCCTGGCTGACAACGGCCAGATGATCGTCGAGAAGGTCAGCCTGCGCGAACTCAAAGACGGCGGCCACGCGGTCACCATCCATGCTTCT
>JAYTMY010000250.1:0-4206 GCA_043748535.1 Lentisphaeraceae bacterium
TGACTACCTGGCTCGGCAGTGATGATTGGCGGCGGGCATAGAGATAGCCGCCAAAAACCAACATTAGTTATTATGTCTTTGAACGCGTATTGGTATTACGCGGTCGAACTCGATGAAAAACCGCTGCCTGGCTGCAAGGTCCAGGCTGATGACGATTTCTGGGATGCCAGCTTGCTGCAACAGGCCATGGCGCATCCGTTCATCGCGGCACAAGTGTGGCAACGCGGCGGCTTGCACCACGGCTGGGTGGCGGATGGGGCTCTCCATTTGTGCTCAGCGCAAAAATTTTCTCGGCCGGCCATATTGCCTGCCGACATGCCTTAAAGATCTCGCTGAAAAGCAGGTCTTGGTCTGCCGCATCCCGCATCACGTCACCGGGTTTGGCAAGTCCCTGATTACAGGGCAGATTGCGACTGAGACCCGAGGAGTCAACCGATGGCCACTTCGCCCCATACCCGTTTAACCCTGCTCCACCGCATTCGCAGTGGCGATGAAAGCGGTTGGCTGGAGTTCTACGAGCTCTATCGCCCCCTGGTGCTCTGGCTCGCCCGGAGCCGTGGCTTGCGCGACCCGGAAAGCTGCCAGATGCTGGTCCAGGCGGTGATGCGGCATTTCGCCGGCTCCGAGTGGTCGCACGATCCCGAAAAAGGCCAGTTCCGCTCCCTCCTTCTCCGCATCGCCTCCTTCAAGCTCCATGAAGTCCTGCGCGAACTCCAGCCGCTCCAGTCGCGCCAGCTCACCGGAAGGGACTCGGTCGACGCCATTCCAGCGGGCAAGCCGATGGACCAGATCGAGGCCAAGGACACGCCCCGGGATCAGAACCAGGAAAGTCTCGACCGCGGACTTGAGATCCTGATGGCCGACGAAGAGCTTGATCCGCGCCATCTGCAGGTCCTGCTGCTGTCGCTCGAGGGGCTCAGTCTGGTGCAGATCACCGAGCGCACCAAGCTCGGCCTGTCCAACGTCAAGATCATCCGGCACCGTCTCCTTGCTCGCCTCCGTCAGATCATCGCCGACGAGGATCTGTGAATCAGCCCGGCCCCTGCCTGAGTCTTGAGCGCCTGCTCGAGCTTTCCTGCGGCGAGGCCGGATTTCGCGCTGAATTGCTGCACCTCGAGCACTGTCCCGAATGCGCCTCGCAGCTGCAGGAGCTGCGCGACGACGAAGCGCAGCTGGATCAGATGCGTCACCACTCCCAACCGATCGGCGATTTCGGTGCTTACCAGATTTTGCATGTCCTCGGCGAAGGCGGCATGGCGCGGGTTTACGCCTGCTCCGAACCTGGGGGCAAGCCGGTGGCGATTAAAGTTTGCCGCGATCCTCAATTACAAGCCTATTTCGAGGCTGAAGCCAAGCTCCTGCAGCGCTGCCTCGAAGGTGAGGTTCCGGGCATCCTGCCGCTCCTCGGCGGTGATCTCGATGCCCTGCCTTCCTACTTGGTGCTGCCGATCTGTTCCGGCGGCACCCTGGCGCAAAAATTCGAGGAGGAGAAACGCCTGCCGCCGCGCCAGGTCTGGCAGCTCGCCAAGCGCCTCGGCGCCGCCCTCGCCGGACTGCAGCGCATCGGCGTCGTCCATGGCGATTTGAAGCCGGAAAACATCCTGCTCGATGGCCGCGATGAAGCTTGGATTGCCGACCTCGGTGCCGCCCGACAAATCCGGCGCAAAGAGGAAGAAGAGGAAGCGAAAAAAACCGGGACCCGGGCGGATGCAATCACCGCCGCCTACATGGCTCCCGAACAGGCTCGAGGCGGTTCCGCCAGTTCGGCTTCAGACATCTTCTGTCTCGGCCTCATCCTCTACGAAGCCGCCAGCGGCCGGCATCCCTTTGGCGAAGGTACCAACTGGGAGATCGTCTCGCGCATGCTCGCCAGTCCGGCCCCCGACATCGCCAAGACCTGCCCGAAATTGCCGCAGGGCCTGGCCGAATTCATCATGTCCTGCTTGGAAAAGAACCCTATAAAACGACCCACCGCCGCGTCCTTGGCCAAGCTGTCGCCGAAGCTGCTTGCGCCGCCCAATCTCTGGCGCCGCAGTCGCGTCCTGCGCGGCACCGTTTATACACTCTTGAGCGTGCAAGCGCTAGTCCTGCTCGGCATCTGTCTGACCCAGCTTTTCCGAGAGGCGCCGAAACCGCCTAGTGAGGTGGAAGTCAAAGCCGCCAAGTTGCCGGTCAAAACCGTCCAACGCAGCGACAAGGAAATGAGCATCATCTCGCTGGGCCGGAAAGACCTGTCTCTGATGGCGGCATCCTTCGGCTGGGCCGAGAAGGATACGCAAGGGGTGGTGATCAAGAAAAACTCCTTTCAGCATTATCAGGCCTTCCGCAACAAAGATCACATTCGCATCCTGATGTCGGGCGGCAAGGAATGGCTCAATGTGGCGAACTTCCGCTCTAAGGACACGCTCTATGTCGAGCTGCAGAAAAAATCTCCATTCGCCAATTTCTATGTCTTCCGCAACGGCAGCTACTCGATGTTCCGGCGCGACAAAAAAACCATCGACCTCGGCAATCTCAGCCCCTGCGCCGGACCTCCAGAAGACCTGGAATTGCTCTTTCCCTGAAGCCCGGGATTTCATCGAGATTTCAGCCGCTATAGCCACGGACGACGGCTTTGCCGGTTAGATTGTCGCATCAGCTTTCACTCCGAGGGAGAAACACCATGCGCCTGCTTGTCGTCGAAGATCAACCCAAGGTCGCGGCTTTTATCGTCAAAGGTCTTCAAGAAGAAGGCTGGACGGTCGACCTCGAAACCGATGGCGAAGCGGGTTTGCGGGCGGCGCAAAGCGGCCGTTACGACCTGATCATCCAGGACATCATGTTGCCGGGGATCGATGGCTTCACCGCGATCGCTGCCCTGCGCAAAAGCGGCAGTCGCTGTCCCATCCTCGCTCTCAGTGCCCGTGACGAGGTCGAAGATCGCATCCGTGGCCTCAACGTCGGCGCCGACGACTATCTCGCCAAGCCCTTTGCTTTCGGCGAACTCCTGGCCCGGGTCAAGGCCATTCTCCGCCGCGGCAAAGACAACGATGACGGGCTGCTGCATTTTGCCGACATCGAGCTCAATCCGGTCCTCCGCGAAGTCCGCCGCGGCGGCCAGAAGATCAACTTGACGGTGAAGGAGTTTGCCCTGCTCGAACTGCTGATGCGCAATTCCAACCGCGTCCTCACCCGCACCACCATCATGGAAAAAGTCTGGGAGATCAGTTTCGACACCGAGACCAACATCGTCGAGGCCTTCATCCGCCTGCTGCGCAAGAAGATCGACGCCGACTTTGAGCCGAAGGTGATTCGCACCGTTCGCGGCGTCGGTTATCGCATCAGCTTGGAAGACTGATGGTGCTTCCGTAAAGGAACCGGGTTGAAAGGTTGAAAGGTTGAAAGGTGGGCACATGAAAACCAAGAACAAGCAGCGATGAGGCACGACCATGCTTTCAGTCCTCTTCAATCCCGATGACAATGTCGTTAGTCTTTGCTCATGCTCTGCCTTTCAACCTTTCAACTTTTCAACCTTTCAACCATGGGCTCTAGGATGATGGTGCGTCTCGGCTTCCAACAGCGGATCAGTTTTCTCTTTGCCTTGAGCTCGCTCGGTTCGGCGCTCGGTGCCGTTCTGGTTTTGGTCACGGTCCTCGGCTACCAGCGCTATCAGGAGGAGAAAGAAGAACTCCACGCAATCGCCGAGAAATACCAGCTCATCCTGCGCAATGACCCAACCCTTGGTCAGGAATCGCGCCGGATGCTGCCGGAAATCATCAGCAGCCGCCCGGAAAGTGAACCGCTGTCGCTTGCCTTGCTGAGCAAGGAAGGCCGCCTGCTGCAGACGTGGCCGGCCGATTCCCGTGACTGCCGCCGCGTCCTGCAGCGCTTCGACCACCAGCCCGGCTTCGGCTTCTACCTGCGCCATCATGAGGACTGGCTCTTCCATGAATTCATCCACGGCGAACGCTATGATCTGCTGATCGTCGATAAACACGATACCCACTTCCTTTCCAGTGCCGGCTGGACCCTGCTCTTCCTCCTGCCCTTCCTGCTCATCGCCTGCTACTTGCTCGGCTCCTTCCACGCCCGCCGCGTCGTCCAGCCCCTGCAGGCGATCGGCGCCGTCGCCAGCCGCCAGGCCGAAGGCGAGCTCGATGCCCGCATCGCCCCACAACGCAGCGGCGCCGAGATCCAACGCCTCTGCGAAGACCTCAACCGCAGCTT
>JAYTMY010000251.1:0-37612 GCA_043748535.1 Lentisphaeraceae bacterium
GGCGCCAGCCTCGAAGAAAAGATCGACGCCGCCGCCACCAGCTCCCTCAAACGCCTCTACTCTGAATTCGACGCCGCCGATCACGCCGAATGGGGCAAGGTTTTCGACAAGGCCAAAAAAGGCGCTACCGACGCCATCAAAACGCTCGACCCTCTCGCCGAGCTCGAAAGCCACCCGGTCACTCGCCTCACCCTCAGCCTCATCGGCTCGGGCATCTCCGGCGCTGAACTGCGAAAAAAGCTCGCCGAAGCCCCCCGCGGCTGGAGCCAGGACGCCATCGACGGCGCCATCTACGCCCTCCTCGCCGCCGAAAAAATCATCGCCAAAGACGCCGCAGAAAAGCCGGTCACCGCCACCAAGCTGGAACGCCGCGATCTCACCCGCACCCACTTCCGCGCCGAACAGGTGCCGCTCAGTGCCAAGGACAAGATCACCGCCCGCAAAATCCTCGGTGATCTCGGCATCCCCGCCACTTCCGGCGCCGAGCTGGAAGCGATCACTGCCCTCATCAACTCCCTCCAAGATCTTCGCTCGCAAGCCGGCGGAACTGCGCCTGCACCCGAGAAGCCCTCTGAAGTCCCCCTGCGCCCCTTGCTCGAAGCCTCCGGCAATAGCCTCATCCATGCCCTCATCGCCGACGCCGACACGCTCAAAAAGCTGCAGCAGACCTGGCAGAAACAGGCCGAATCGATCCAGAAACGCCTTCCCGCCTGGGATCTCCTGCAAAAACTCCTCGCACTCACCCCGCCCGCCCAGTCCGGCCTCGCCGAGCTGAAAGCCCAAGTGGCCGCCATCGAGAATGATCGCCTCCTCCTGCAATCGCCCGATCCCGTCCAGCCCCTGCTCGATAGCCTCAGCAAATCCCTCCGCCACAGCCTGCAGCAAGCCGTCAAAGCCTGCCAGGCCAGCCACGAACACGAAGCGAGCCGTCTCCAGCAGGAAGAATCCCTGCACAAGCTCAGCCCCGAGCAACGGGTCAAGATCTCCTTGCCCGCCGCCCCGAGCGCCCCCACCTGCGCCAGCACCGAAGAACTGATCCGCAGCCTCCAGGAATGCCCCCTCGCCGCCTGGAGCGACCGCAAAGACGCCATCGCTTCGCGCTTCGACAAGATCCGCGAAGAGGTCACTCAACTCCTCGCCCCCAAGGCCAAAAAGGTCGAGCTCCCCCGCCGCACCCTCCACACCGATGCCGACCTGCAAGCCTGGCTCAAGGAAGTCGAAACCAAGCTCCGCGCCGAAATCGCCAAAGCCCCGGTGTATTTCTAATGTCTGGAAGATCAAGTGGGATCGCGGGCGTCCCGCCCGCTCATAGCGAAACAAGCGGCCGGGACGGCCGCGCTCCCATAACAAGCGGCCGGGACGGCCGCGCTCCCATAACAAGCGGCCGGGACGGCCGCGCTCCCAGTTTGTAACATGCCCACCCCGCCCTTCACCTTGACCCCCGCCATCCTCGCTCTCGTCGCCGAGATCGGGGAGGAAATCGGCCGTCTCCAGGTGTCGGACGCCGGCCTGGCTTCGCCGCGACTCCGCCGCGACAACCGCATCAAAAGCATCCAGGCTTCCCTCGCCATCGAAGGCAACACCCTCAGCCTCGATCAGGTCACCGCCATCCTCGACGGCAAGCGCGTCCTCGGCTCCGCTCGCGAAGTGCAGGAAGTCAAGAACGCCATCGCCGCCTACGAAGCCCTGCCGCAATGGCAGCCGCATCGCCTCGAAGATCTCCTCAGCGCCCACCACCAGCTTCTCTTCGGCCTCGTCGATCGCCCCGGTGAACTCCGCCGCAGCGGCGTCGGCATCCAGAAAGGGGGCGAAATCATCCACCTCGCCCCCCCGGCGGAACTCGTCCCCGGCCTGCTCCGTGATCTCCTCGCCTGGCTCGCCACCGCCCCGGTCCACCCCCTCGTCGCCTCCTGCGTCTTCCACTACGAATTCGAATTCATCCACCCCTTCAGCGACGGCAATGGCCGCATGGGCCGACTCTGGCAAACCCTCATCCTCAGCCGCTGGAAACCCATCCTCGCCTACCTCCCCCTCGAATCGATCATCCACGACCGCCAGCAAGACTACTACACCGTCCTCCGCCAGTGCGACGCCGCCGGCCAGTCCACCGCCTTCATTGAATTCATCCTCCAAGCTCTCTTGGAAAGTATCCGGCATCTCAATGGCGACCAAGTAAGCGATCAAGTAAGCGACCAAGTAAAGGCGCTGCTCAAGGCCCTCGCCAAAGCCCCGCTCACCGCCGCCGAGCTGATGACTCGCCTTCAGCTCAAGCACCGCCCCAGCTTCCGCAAAAACCATCTCGCCCCCGCCCTCGCCGCCGGCCTCGTCGAGCTCACTCAGCCCGATGCCCCCCGCAGCCCCACTCAGCAATACCGGCTCACCAGCAAGGGACGGCAATCGCTATCAGCAAAGGGCAGATCCTGATGAATGCCCAGTCCAAACGCCTTCAATCTCTCACAAGTGATGCAGTTTGTAACATGCCGGACCCCAGCCCAGCCGAAAGCCACTTACCGAGACAAAATGTCAATAGAATTCATAACTCATCAACACTTTGTCTCCAAAGGAGCGCGGGACTCCCGCCTGTGAACGCGACAGGCGGGACGCCTGTCCTCCTTTCTCGGCCAAGATGGTCGAGCCAAGTCTCTCTTCCGTGCCCTCCGTGCCTTCCGTGGCCAAAATTCTTAATTCTTAATTCTTAATTCTTAACTCCCCCGAGCTCCCCATGCTCCATCCCCCCTTCAGCCTTGACAAGCTCCTTCGCGGCCAAATCGCCGAGTGGGAGCGATTGTCGTTCGTCGCGCAGCGACAGAATGAAAGTAGCCGGGGCTTTCAATCCCCGGTTGGCAATCAAAATATTCGTCCGTCGCGGCAGCGACGAGGTGACATTTGGCACGATCAAATCGAGAGGACGATCCATGGCTAGCACCTATTCGATACTCTACGCTCATCTGGTCTTCAGCACCAAAAAACGTCGCCATCTCCTCCTGCCGGGAACACGGGAGCGGGTCTGGGCCTATATCGCAGGTGTCGCCAAGGAGAACCGCATCATGCCGGTCGAAATCGGTGGCGTTGCGGATCATTGCCATGCGTTGGTCAGCATGCCGACCACACTCAGTCATGCGCGCCTTGCGCAAATCCTCAAAGGCGGCAGCTCCTTCTGGATCCATCAGACATTCCCCGAGTTAGACGGCTTCTGTTGGCAGGATGGCTATGGCGCCTTCTCCGTCAGCCATTCCCAGATTGATAAGGTGGCGAAATACATTCGCGGCCAAGAAGCTCATCATCACAAGCAGAGTTTTGAAGATGAGTATCGAGAATTGCTGAAAAAACACGGGGTCGCCTATCGGGAGGAATATCTCTTTGATTGATTCACCCTCACTCTGTCATCTCGTCGCTGCCGCGACGGCAAGCGACTTTTCCCGGCTACCGGGGCTTGAAAGCCCCGGCTACTCTCATCCTGTCGCTTCGCGACAAACACCCATCAGCCAAGGCCGCGCCCTCCCGCGTCGCTACCGCAACCGCCGCATCGGTGAATTCCTCAAAGAACTCGAACTCACCGAAGGGCGCTCCACCGGCATTCCCAAAATCCTCCGCATCCTCAAAAACAACGGCTCCCCACTCCCTGAATTCATCACCAACAACGACCACGACCACTTCCTCACCCGCTTCTTCCCCGTCCTCGCCCAGCCAGAAATCCTCGCCACCGACCAAGTCACCACGGAAGTCACCACCCAAAATCCTTCGGAGAAAACTTCGGAGAAACTAGCCGAACCTTCGGAGAAAACTTCGGAGAAAACTTCGGGGTTGGGTAAAGGGTTGGGAGATGGACCTCAATCTCGCATCTTCCACCTTCTCGAAGTCAATCCGAAAATGAGCACAGCTCAACTGAGTGAAGCCCTTGCCATCAGCATGACCGCTGTCGACAAGACTCTCAAACGCCTGAAAGCTAAAGGCCTGCTCCGCCGCATTGGCCCGCTCAACGGCGGCCACTGGCAAGTCCTTCCCCCAAAGGAACAGCCATGAACAGCTCAACCCCAACCGGCAAGCTGCCGGCGCTCCCAGGAAACACACATCCTCCCTTTTCGTGTATTTCGTGTCTTTCGTGGTTCCGACCTCGTTCCCCTTCCGTGCCCTCCGTGCCTTCCGTGGTCAAAATTCTTAATTCTTAATTCTTAATTCTTAATTCTTAATTCTTAATTCATAACTCCCCGAGCCCCCATGTCCCTCACCCTCTCCCGCCCCCTCCGCCGCGATCTCGAAGCCACCGTCAAAGCCGCCCGCGATGTCGCCGAGAAAGGCGCCGCCGCCGCGCTTCTCGCCCTTGGCGTCGCCGATAAGGCCAAACCGGATCACTTGAACGAGGCTCAGGCCAAGCTCCGCGTCGCCCTCCGCGCCAGCGCCCGCCAGCTCGGGGATGTGATGGATAAGGACGGCGCCTTCGCCTCCCTCGCCCGCCTCGGCGCCCAGGTCGCCTACGAACACTGGCACCGCATGCTCTTCGCCCGCTTCCTCGCCGAAAATGAACTGCTCATCCTCGACGGCGTCGCCATCTCCCTCGATGAAGCCGAGGAAATCGCCCGCGATGAAAAACGCTCGCTCTGGGACTTCGCCGGATCCTTGGCCACCGCCATGCTGCCGCAGATCTTCCGCCAAGACTCCCCCGCCCTCACCCTCTCCTTCGCCGCCGAACACCGCCTCGAACTCGAAAAACTCCTCCGCGAACTCGCCCCAGAAACCTTCAAGACCTCCGACGCCCTCGGCTGGGTCTACCAATTCTGGCAAGCAAAAAAGAAAGACGCCGTCAACGAATCCGGCGTCAAGATCGGCGCCGACGAGCTCCCCGCCGTCACCCAGCTCTTCACCGAAGACTACATGGTCGACTTCCTCCTCCATAACTCCCTCGGCGCCTGGGCGCAGCTCATCAAGCCAACTCAACAAGAAAAAATGAAAACGGGGTTCGGGGACGAGTCCCCGAGCGGGGTCCGGGGCGGCAGCCCTGGCTCTCCGTCGCTCGACTTCCCCTACCTCCGCCGCAAAGAAGACGGCTCGCCACTCGTCGATGTCTCCGCCTGGCCCAAAAACCTCAGCGACTTCAAGCTCATCGACCCCTCCTGCGGCTCGGGTCACTTCCTCGTCGCCGCCTTCCACCTCCTCGTGCCGATGCGCATGGCCAGCGACAAGCTCTCCGCTGCGGAAGCCGCAAACGCCGTCCTGCGCGACAACCTGCACGGCCTGGAGCTCGATCAACGCTGCGTCGAGCTCGCCGCCTTCGCCCTCGCCTTCGCCGCCTGGACCTATCCCGGCGAAAACGGCAAGCCGCTCGGCTACCGCCCCCTGCCGGAACTGCAAGTCGCCTGCTCCGGCCTCGCCATCTCCAGCTCGAAAGACGAGTGGCTTAAGCTTGCCGGGAACGACAAGGACTTGCTCTACCCCTTGGCGCAACTGCACTACTGCTTCTCTCAAGCGCCCGTTCTCGGTTCTTTGCTAAACCCGCAAAAACTCCTCGCCGGCAACATGTTTCTCGCCGAAGGTTGGAAAAAACTCTTCGCTTCCGGCAAGGAATCCCGCGCCGCCTTCTTCCAAGAGGAAAACCGCGAGTCCGCCGTCGTCGCCCAAGGCCTCGCCAAAGCCGCCGAATTGCTCTCCGCCCACTACCACCTCGTCGTCACCAATGTCCCCTACCTCGCCAGCGGCAAACAGTGCGAAGAGCTCAAGTCCTTCTGCGAAACGCATTACAAAAACGCCAAGAACGACCTCGCCAATGTCTTCCTCGAACGCTGCCTCGAACTCGCCGCCCCCGGTAAGGCAGGCCTCGTCCAAATCGTCATGCCGCAAAACTGGCTCTTCCTCGGCTCTTATAAAAAACAACGGGAAGACTTGCTCAAGAAACACTCGTGGAATCTCCTGGCTCGTCTCGGCCCCGGTGCCTTTGAAACCATCAGCGGTGAAGTCGTTCAGGCCATCCTCCTTACCCTGACTCAAGCCCCCGCGGCCGCCGAGTTCGTCATGGCCGGCATCGACGCCAGCGCGCCGCGGACAGCGCAAGAAAAAGCCACGCTGCTGCGCGACGGTGAACTCAAACGGGTTTTACAGCAATCAATTCTACAGAATCCTGAAGCGCGAATTGAACTTGAAACAAGAATTTCATCGCAGATACTTGGAATGCATATCACAATGCTTGAGGGCACTTCACGAGGTGACACAGAGCGATTTGATCGCTATTTTTGGGAACTCCCCCAAATTGATTCAAAGTCATGGTCGCCACTACTAAATTCACCACAATCTGAAGGTTGTTTTAATGGTCGAGAGAGTTTTATCAAGTGGGACGAAGGTCGAGGTCCACTTGCCTCAAGCGAGGCAGCAAGAATCAGAGGTCGAGGTGCTTGGGGGAAAAAAAATGTATTTGTATCTCGGACACAGGATGTAAAATGCACCCTTTCATACGGTGAAATTCATGCTCAAAATGGTGCTGCCTTAATTCCGAATCGTCAAGAAGATTTAGGAGCAATTTGGACATTTTGCTCTTCACTAGAATTTCGTCACTCGATTAAACGATTGAGTTCAAAGATCATTATCCCTTCAAGTGTAATGACTGCTGTCCCCTTCGACCTTGAGCGCTGGACCCAGGTCGCCGCCGAGAAATATCCCAACGGCCTGCCCAAGCCCTATTCCGACGACCCGACCCAGTGGCTTTTCCACGGCCACCCCAAGCCCTCCTCCGCACCCCTGCAAGTCGCCCTCGCCCGTCTTCTCGGCTACTCCTGGCCGGCGGAGAGCGACGCCCAGATGGAGCTCGCCGACGAGGCCCGGGCCTGGATTGCGGAGAGCGCAAAACTCCGCAGCCACATCGACAACGACGGCATCGTCTGCCTCAGCGCCTTGAACCGCGAGGCCCCCGCCGCCGAACGCCTCCGCGCCCTCTTGCGCGACGCCTTTGGCTCCGAGTGGAGCGCCGCCAAGGAACGCGAACTCCTCGCCGCCTGCGGCAGCAAGAAGAGCCACCTGGAAGACTGGTTGCGCGACGAGTTCTTCGAGCAGCACCTCAAGCTCTTCCACGATCGCCCCTTCCTCTGGCACATCTGGGACGGCCGCAAAGATGGTGACGGCTTTCACGCCCTGGTCAACTACCACCAGCTCGACCACGCCAATCTCAACAAGCTCACCGAGAGCTACCTCGGCGACTGGCTGCGCATCCAGAAACAAGGCATCGCCGACGGCATCGGCGGTGCCGAAGCCCGTTTCGCCGCCGCCCAGGCCCTGCAGCAAAAGCTCCAAGCTATCCTCAAGGGCGAGGCACCCCTCGACATCTTCGTCCGTTGGAAGCCCCTGAAGGAACAAGCCCTCGGCTGGACCCCCGACCTCAACGACGGCGTCCGCCTCAACATCCGCCCCTTCCTCTTCTGCGGCGACGTCGGCAAAAAGGGCGCCGGCATCCTCCGCGTCGCCCCCAAGAGCATCAAGTGGGACAAAGACCGCGGCACCGACCCCACCCGCCCCGCCCTTGACTTCCCCTGGTCCTGGTGTGCCGACGAACCTGGGAGCGATCCGACGCCTCAGCTCAAGGAGTGGGGCCCCGGTTGTGGCAATCGCTGGAACGCCGTGCATCTCAGCCTAGCGCAAAAACTGGGAGCGCGGGCGTCCCGCCCGCTCGTTTAGCGCCAGCGGCCGGGACGGCCGCGCTCCCAGTGATAGATTGAGACCTCATCCAACCAGGTAAACGACATCGCCCCTGCCATAATCACGAGGAATATAAAACTATGAACATCAATGCCTCCATCGTCGACATGCGGGTCCAGAAGCTGGCCACCGATCACGCCGCTTACCTGAGCGACGAGCTGGGACGCAAAGATCCCACCACTCACCCATCCGCCGCCTTTGTGGCCCTGGCGATCCAGCAACTTCTTGATCTCGAGATTGAGGAAGCCTTGGATACTTTGACTGACGGCGCTGATGATTTTGGCGTTGACGCCATCCATGTCAGCGATGTCCACGACAACGAATGTGTCGTGACCATGGTGCAAGGGAAGTACGCGAAGAATCTTGATGCTCAGTCCATGATTGATGAAAGCACGGCGCAAAAAATGACCCGTGCCGTTGGGGTTCTGTTCGACCCACGCAAGCCTATCGCTGTCAATCGCCGCTTGGAGGAGCGCGTCGAAGCCATTCGTTCCCTGGTGATGGACGGCATCATCCCCAAGGTTCGCGCCGTCTTCGCTTCCAATGTTCAAGGCTTGGGGCCGCATGCGCAGGCTGAAGTCGACCGCGCCAAAGTCGACTTCGGCCAGCAGGTTCAATTTGAGACCTTGAACCACAACGACTTGGTTCGCATCATGTCCGCCATCGAGAAAGTGGATGACCGTTTGCAATTGCATGGCAAGGCGATTGTCGAAGATTTCAACTATCGGCGTGTCCTGGTGGGCAAGGTGGCGGTTAAGGAGCTAGCGCGTCTTTTTGATCAGCATGGCGACAAGCTCTTGGAACGGAACATCCGCCGTTTTCTCGGCGAGAGCCGGATCAACCGAGCGATTGCCGACACCTTGAGAAGTCCTGATGAGCAAGCCAACTTTTATTTTTATAACAACGGCATCACCATTTTGTGTAGCAAGTTTGATTACAACGCTTTGGCTAACGGAGACTGGCAGGTTCATATCAAGGACATGCAAGTGATCAACGGTGGCCAGACCTGCCGTACAGTGCAGCAAGTGCTCAAGAACGGCGTCATTCATGCCGATGCCGCTTATGCCATGGTGCGTGTCTACCAGCTTCCCAATGACGATGCCCAGTTGGTTCATGCCATCACCTATGCCACCAACAACCAGAATCCGGTGGACTTGAAAGACCTTAAATCTAACGATCCCATTCAGGTGAAGCTGCAGCAGTCGATCGAAGCTCTGGGTTACACCTACCGCCGTACCCGTGGAACCTCGGCTAAGCCTGGTGAGATCACCATCGGCTCGGCGGCTGAGGCGGTGATCGCAGTCTGGCGCTACAGTCCCTACCTCTCGAAGTGGCGCATTGCCGATCACTTTGGAAAACTCTATGAGTTGATCTTCACCCCGAATCTCAATGGTGCCGAAGTCATCTGTGCTCAGCTCCTCTATCGGATTGCCGAATCCCGTCGCCGAAACCTAAAGTACATGAGCTCCAATCACTGCTCCTACAGCGGCCCCTTTGCCGCGATGCTGATGGGAATCTTCCTCAAAGAAGCGCTGGTCGCTCCGCTCGATCATCGGAATTTCGCCCAGGCCAAACAACTGATTGATGAACGTGGGGCGATCTGGTATGAAATCGCCGTAAAACGCGTCGATGAAGGCCTGAAACAACACTTCGGCGACAGGCCGGTGTCCTTGCAGCAACTGGCGGCCACCTTCCGCCGTGCCGATCTGATCAGCATCCTCCTTGCCGCCCCCAGCCCCGGATCCTAAACCACCATGCTGCACCACCTCCACCTCCAGGGCGTTGGCCCCGCGCCCGAAATGAAGCTCGATCTCCATGATCGCTTCAATATCATCACCGGCGACAACGGCCTCGGCAAGAGCTTCCTCCTCGACACCGCCTGGTGGGCCCTCACCCGCAAGTGGCCGCGCGAACTGAATCCAAAGCTGACCAGTGGCTACATGGCACGTCCACAAGATCCCAGCAAAAAATGCTCGATCCAATTCGCTATCAGTGGCATGACTGTATCGACTAAATACAAAAGCGAATTCCGCCCGGAAAGCCAATCGTGGCAAGGACTAGGTAAAGGGCGACCGCTCAATCCAGGCTTGGTGCTTTACGCTATGGCTGATGGCAGCTTTGCCGTCTGGGATCCGGCAAGAAATTACTGGTACAAAGAATCTTCCTCCAAGGAGAGCTTGCCGCCTTATGTGTTCAGTCCAGCCGAAGTCTGGCAAGGCCTCAATGATGAGAAAAACGGTCCACCGCGCTGCAATGGCCTTTTGGCTGACTGGGCTTCTTGGCAGAAAGAGAATGGCGACACCTTCTTGCTTCTCAAAAATGTTCTTGAAAAGCTCTCCGCGTCACCTGAAGACCTGATTCGCCCCGGTTCAAAATTTGCCCGTTTGGGCGTGAATGATTCACGCGACATCCCGACTCTCTTGGGAAATGACGGCAGAGAGACGCCAATTGTTTACGCCTCCTCAGGCGTTCGCCGCATTGTGGCCTTGGCGTATCTATTGGTCTGGAGCTGGCAAGAACACCGCAAGATATGTGCAGAGATTGGCAAGCCCCCGACTCATCAAGTGGTGTTTTTGATTGATGAACTTGAAGCGCATCTCCATCCCAAATGGCAAAGAACCCTGGTGCCCGCGCTTCTTGAAGTGGTCAAGTTTCTGGCCAAGGATGCTGAAGTGCAATTGATTTTTGCCACCCATTCCCCTCTCGTGATGGCCTCCTTAGAGCCCTATTTTAGCGACGATAAAGATGCTTGGTTCGATCTTGATTATGACCAAAAAGAGCAGGCTGTCCTTACTCAGCGCGACTTCGAAAAGCACGGCACGGCAGAAAACTGGCTGCTCAGCGAGGCTTTTGATTTGCCCAGTGCCAGATCGCCGGCTTATGAAAAACTGATTGAAGATGCCGCCAAGCTTTTAGAGGGCGAGAAGCCCTCAGCAGCGGCCATCAAGAAAATGCACCAGCAACTGGTCGAGGCGCTCAGCCCGAAAGATGACTTCCTCTTTACCTGGCGCTACACCTGTAAGCGCAAAGGATGGCTCAAGGACGGCAAGGCATGATTCCCGTCGCACCCAAACGCGCCCCTCGGGACTTTGCCCGCAAAGTGCGCCAGCCTGGCCTGGCCGACTTGGCGGCTCGGGGAATTTCACTGAACTCTCCCGCGCCCAAAGGCTTTAAATTCAAAGCTTGTTGGTCAGAGTCCCAAGAGCAGCTTTGGCAGGCGTATGCAGGGACCTGTGCGTATCTGGCGATTTATTTCGACTATCCAACGGGTGCCAGCTCCACCGATCATTTCGTCCCCAAGTCGCAGCATCCGGACTTGGCCTACGAATGGAGCAACTTCCGGCTTTCCTGCCTTGGTCCTAACCGCAGGAAAGGAACTCAAGCGATTCTCGATCCTTTTACATTGCCCTCGGAAACCTTTCATCTCGTCTTGTCGAGTGGCGAGATCAAACCTGCAAGCCCCTCCAATCAAGCGGCAATTGACACCATTCGGATTCTTGACTTAGACAGCCCTGGCCATCGGCAAATGCGGCAAAAACACTGGCAGCAATACACACGCCATAAAGACCCGGCGACCCTGCTCGAGTTGTCGCCCTTCGTCCATTTCGAAGCCAAGCGCCAGGGACTTCTCTGATCCTTGGGAGCACGGGCGTCCCGCCCGCTCCTATCCCGACAAGCGGCCGGGATGGCCGCGCTCCCAGTTTTAACCACACATCAGGCTCCTCATGACCCCCCTGCAAAAACTCCATCATCAACTTCAGCGTCTGATCAAATCCGGCGGCGATCAACAAGCCCCGCCGGCCGCGGTGCTTTGGCCTGACCCGGATCGCGTCTGGATTAACCTTGTGCCGCTTCTCGCCGCCCAGTGGCCGGAGTTCTACACCCTTGGCGACTACGCGCCAGGGCAGAAACAAGGCCCGGCCATCTGGCTGCGCTCGATTGAGGCCCGCCTGATCGAACCGCCCTTGCGTCTCGACTTGGTACCGATCTTCTACCTCCCCGGATACGGACTCACCGACCTGAGTCCCGAAGTTGATGCGCCCGCCTTCCTGCGTCCCTTGTGTGAACTGATCTGGCGCGGCTGCATCTTCAAAGGTAAGAAAGAAGAGTGGAACCCCGCCAGCTTCCTGCGCACCGAGTGCAAACTCGAGCTGAGCAAATCGCACGAGGCCGAGAAGGCCTTGAACCGCTGCCTCGGCAAGATCTTCAGCACCCCGATCGAAGAGCTCAGCGGCCGCAGTCTCGATGCCCTCGCCCTCGACTCCCTGATGCTCGGCGACCCGGTGCGGGCCCTGCTTGACTGCCTGGAGAAGAAAGATGGCGAATACCTCAAGAGCCTGGATCCGAGCGAGCGGGAAGCCTGCCTCGCCGATTGGAAACGCAGCGCCGATTTCGACCTCCTCCGCGATGGTCTCCAGCATGGCGTCGAACTCCTTCTCAGCTGCCCCAAGCATCCGCGCTGGTCCCTCGTCTGGCAGCGCTTCCAAGACAACCCCGATCGTTTCCCCGGCCTGCGCGCCAAGATGCTCTCCGTCATCCCCAAGGACATGATGGAAGACATGAGCCGTTATCCCGGCCAGAACCGCTCCCAGGAAGACACCCTCAAAATCACCCTGAAAAACCTCGCTGGCAAAGAAGCGACGGAGATCCGCCGCGACTTGCCCAAGCTGGCGCTGGCGCACTCACCGCGTCGCGACTCGATCTGGACCACGCTGGGCGAGTCCCCGGCCCTGGAATTTCTTGGCGTCCTCAGCCGCCTCGCTGCGGCCACCGCAAAAATCCCCGACGGCCAGGATGCCGAGGCGCTGCGCGAGGTCTACACCCGCGAGGGCTACTTGGCCGACGCCGCCGCAATAGACCTGCTGCAACTGCAACAGAAAGCCGAGCTCCAGGAAGACTGGGCCGAGCTGGCGGCGAAGTTCCAGCAGAAGCTCTATGTGCCCTGGCTCAGCGCTAGCGCCGATCGCCTGCAGCGGCTGATGCGGGACGGCAAGGGCCGTGGCCTCGGCAAAGGGCCGCAACTCCCCGATGAACAGCCCGGCGACTGCATCTTCTTCATCGACGGCCTGCGCTACGATCAGGCGCAAGAACTGATGGAACTGTTGAAAGATCTTCCCTGTGAAGCCAAGCTCAGCGACACCTGGTCGGTGCTGCCCAGCGTCACCGCCAGCGGCAAACCCGCCGTGTCGCCGATCCGCAAACTTCTCAAAGGCGGCGACCCTGCCAGCTTCACGCCGCACCTACCCGACGGCAAGCCCTTGACCCAGGATCGCCTGAAAAGCGCTTTGGCGAGCCTCGGCTGCCAGTTCCTCGCGACCAGCGAAACCGGCGATCCGCAGGGCAAGGCCTGGACCGAATGCGGCGACCTCGACCACTACGGGCACGAACACGGTTTGCGGCTGGCGCGACACATCCCGGTGATCCTGGAGGACATCGTCGAACGCATTCGGCAACTGCTCGCCGCCGGCTGGCCCTGCCTGCGCCTAGTCACCGACCACGGCTGGCAACTGGTGCCCGGCGGCCTACCCAAGTTTGAGCTGCCCACCTACCTCACCGAGAGCAAATGGGGCCGCTGCGCCTACCTGAAACCCGGCACCCAAAGCGATCTGCAACAGACTCCCTGGCACTGGGAAGTGGCGGAAGTGATGGCCATGCCCCCCGGCATCTCCAGCCACAAAAGCGGCGCCTTCTACACCCACGGCGGCATCAGCCTGCAGGAATGCGTCACCCCGATCATCGAATTGCGTTCGACGCAAAAAAGCCGCGGCCCGGTCGCCAGCGCCAGCATCAACGCCGCCACCTGGTCCGGCCTGCGCCTCAAGGTGAAGATACAGTTCCAAGGCGAAGGACTGCGTTTCGACCTGCGGACCCGCCCCGCCGATACCTCCAGCTCAGTCGCAGATGGCGGCAAGGAGCTTCCCGCCAACGGCGAAGGCTCGCTGGTCGTCGACGACAGTCACGAAGGCAGCACCGCCACTCTGGTGATTTGTGATTCCTCGGGCCAAGTGATCGCCCGCAAACCCTTGACGATCGGAGACCACTGATGGAACTCGACCCCCTCGACAAGCTGGCCAATGCGGCCTTTGAATCTTGCGTCGTCCGCAAAGACCTGGTGCGCGACTTCAAGGCCAAGAACTACCCCGTTCCGACTTATGTCATCGAGTTCCTTCTCGGGCGCTACTGCGCCACCTGCGACGAGGAGGAGATCCGCGAGGGCCTGGCCCTGGTGGAGAAACAACTCGAGCAGCGCGCCATCCGCACCGGCGAGGAGGAACTGTTCAAATCCCGTGCCCGGGAGCAAGGCAGCATCAAGCTGATCGACATCGTTAACGCCCGCCTCGACACCAAGAGCGACGAATACCTCGCCGAACTGCCCAGCCTGAAGCTGCGCGATGTCCGCATCGGTGCCGACCTGGTGACCGACAACGAGCGCCTGCTCACCGGCGGTTTCTACGCCGAAGTGACCCTGACCTATGACGCCTCGATCGCCCAGGAGAAGAACGGCCGCCCCTTCGGCATCGAGCAGCTCCGCCCGATCCAACTTTCCAGCCGCGATGTGCTCGGCCGCCTCGAAGAAGGTCGAGCCCAATTCAGCGATGCCGAGTGGAAGAACTTCCTGCTGCGCTCCATCGGCCTTGAAGCGATCGGCATGGAAGAACGAGCCAAGGACATCCTCCTCTTGCGCATGCTGCCCTTCGTCGAGAACAACTACAACATGGTCGAAATCGGCCCGCGCGGCACCGGCAAGAGCCACCTCTTCCAGCAAGTTTCGCCCTACGCCCACTTGGTTTCCGGCGGCAAGGCCTCGGTCGCCAAGATGTTCGTCAACAACGCCAATGGCCAGCGCGGCTTGGTCTGCCAGTACGATGTCGTCTGCTTCGACGAAGTTTCCGGCGTCAGCTTCGATCAGAAGGACGGCGTCAACATCATGAAGGGCTACATGGAGAGCGGCGAGTTCTCCCGCGGCAAGGAGAGCATCCGCGCCAATGGCTCGATGGTCCTGGTTGGCAACTTCGATGTCGACGTGCAACATCAGCAACGCGTCAGCCACCTCTTCGGCCCTTTGCCGCCGGAGATGCGCAACGACACCGCCTTCATGGACCGCATTCACTGCTACCTGCCCGGCTGGGACATCCCGAAGATGAACCGCAGCCTTTTCACCTCGCACTTTGGCTTGGTCAGCGACTTCCTCGCCGAATGTTTCAGTCAGATGCGCACTCAATCCCGCGCCTCCAGTTTCCAAGGCCGCCTGCGCCTCGGCAATGCCCTCAGCGGCCGCGACACCCGCGCCGTGGAGAAGACTGTTTCCGGCCTGCTCAAGCTGATGCACCCCGGCAAGACCAGTGCCGTCAGCGACGAACAGCTCGACTGGGCCGTGCGCCTCGCCCTCGAAGTGCGCCGCCGCGTCAAAGAACAGCAGAAACGCATCGGCGCGACCGAATTCCGCAACACCCACTTCAGCTACACCATCGGCGAAGACGGCGTCGAGAAATTCGTCTGCACGCCCGAGCTGAGCAGCGACAACTCGATCAACTCCGACCCTCTCGAAGCGGGCCAGATCTGGGCGATCAGCTGCGGCAGCCTCGATGAAAATCCCGGCCTCTACCGCGTTGAAGTCAATGTCGGCCAGGGATCGGGCGTCAAGATCCTCAATCACCCCGTGCCGCAGGCCTTCAAGGAGTGTGTGCGCATCGCCGAGCAGAACCTCTACTCCCGCGCCTCGCAGCTCCTCGGCGACCGCGATCCCCGCGCTCACGAGTTCAGCGTCCAGCTTCGCGCCTTTGACGGCGTCAACAGCGGCTCCGGCACCGGCATGCCGGTCTTCATCGCCCTCGCCGGCGCCCTGCTGCATAAATCGGTCAAAGGCGGCCTCGTCGTCGTCGGCTCGATCAACCTCGGCGGCTCGATCGACCAGGTGCACAACGCCATCGCCCTGGTGGAGATTGCCGTCGACAAAGGCGCCAGCACCATCCTGATGCCGGTTTCCTGCCGCCGCCAGCTCAACGAGCTGCCCGACGAGTTGTGGACCAAGATCGACATCCAGTTCTACGGCGATGCGCGGGATGCGCTGATGAAGGCGCTGGTGGAGTAGGGAGTTCTGATCCAATGTATCTGGCAACATGCCGCAAGCCCCATCTCGAAGGAGATGAGTTAGAGCAAAGCCTGGAAGAAGTGGACCAGGTTCTGTCCCATCAGGCGCAGAGCGATAGCTTGGCCCAGCGGCAGGAAGTGAGCCGCAAACTCCTTGAATGGATGGAAATCCATCAGAGTATCAATGTCGTGAGAAAATCCGTAGAAGCCCCACTTCTTAACGAGATCAAAGGGGCGCATTTTCGTTGCCTTCGGGCTTCTGTCAAGCGGCAAGGTGATTGGGGTAATCTGAGTTTCCCACAACTTCTTGGGGGAGGCGCGAGAAGTCGAGCTATCGCCACCCTGACTCCTCTCATTCATCGATTTAGTCAGCGTTGCGAAGAACTCGCGGCTGATCCGGAGCTACAAGCTGCCAGTGAGTTGCCTAAACAGGCGCAGCGCACCTTTATGCATCAATGCGAAGAGATCCATCGCAACTGCGATATCTGGGGGCGCCAACAGGCGATCAAAGCGATCAAGGCCGATCCGCAACTCTGGGAGCGTTGCGCCGCAGAAAGAGGTCGCGGGCAAGTCAGTCGACTGCATTCGCACTTTACCGAATGGTTCAGCAGCCCAAGCTGGCAAGATCAGAAGATCCAACTGGATAAACTGATTACTAGTTCATGGTCAGAGCTCCTGAAAAACCTCCGGAGCATCTTGGAGGAATGATCAAAAGGCCCCCAGGCGTTCGCCTGGGGGGCTTATTTGCTTCAAAAGCCGCTCATTAGGGGTAGCGATTCTGCAGGAGTCATGGCTTTACCCTCAGCTTCACTCAGCCAATCAGTGAAAGTCGTCAGGCCACCACTCATTTCGACCTTGTCGGTGAGAAGCTTGTGATGTTTGCTGAGCATCGAGCATCTCCTTGTCCTTGGATTTCGACAGGGTGACGCCGAGCGTCCGGGTAGTGACGGTGACATTGCCGTTCTGTTCCGTGCGCGTCATTTCTTGGATGGAGAATTCCTCGATTGCCCGGCGGACATGCGGCGCCATCGAAGGCACGGGCAGGTGGCCCGTGAAAAACTATCTTTTCCGGCTTCTGCGATAGTGTTCCCCACCTGCGTGGGGATGGTCCGTGCGGCGATGCGCCAGCCGCTGATCTCTGCGGGATTGCAGGAGTTTCGGGAGTTTCCTCCTCACCTCTTCAGCGCCTCGCGCACCGCCGACAGCTTCTCCTCCAGGCTCACTTGCTGGGAGTAGTGAATCACCATCGCGGGCGAGGCGTGGCCGCTGATTGCCTGCACCGTGCCGATGGGCACCTTGGCGCGGCACAGCTCCTTGATGACATAATGGCGGAAGCTATGCCAGCCAAGCACCGTCAAGAGGCGCTTCCGTCCGGGGATCGACTCCCGTCGCGGATAGCCGAGGCGGTTCAAGACCCGCTTGAAACGCTTGCACAAGAGGCGCAGGCCCGGCAGCGTCGGGTAAGATGCCGCCAGCTCCGGCCACACCGCCACGCAGCGCCGCCGCAGGGAGCCGAGATGCTTCAAAAGAGCGTCGCTGATCGGCAGCTCCACCGTCAGCCCCGTCTTCCTCTGGCGCAGCTTGATCGAGCGCCCTTTCAGGTCGACGCTGTCCCACAGCAGCGAGCATGCATCCCCCAGCCGTAAACCCGTCTCCGAGCAGATCAAGGCGAGGTGATACAAGTCCGCCTCCTCCTTCTTCGTCGCCGCCAGAATCTCCCGCACTTGCTCCGGCGTGAAGGGGCGCTTCTGCCCCTCATGCTTGAGCTTCGGCGAACGCGCCCCGGTGAAGGGTGAGCGCTCGCCTTGCAGCCCCTCAGCCACCCCTTCCAATCCTCGCCAGATGCGGCGGCAAGCCGCCAAATAGCCCGAGATCGAGGCCGAGGCCAGACCCGCCGCCGACATCGAGGACAACCACAGCCGCACCCGGTCCCGCGTCAGCTCCCCCACCCGGCAATCTCCGGACACCTCAATCAGACTTCGCCAGCCCGCCGCGTCGACCCGCAGCGCCGCCGCCTTTTTCCCGCCCGACAAGGCCAGATGACGAGCCCACAGCTCCGACAGTCGCCAGCCCGTCGCCTCGCCAGTGCAGCGAGCAAAGCCGAATTCCACCCGCTCCAGCAGCTCCACCGCCCGCCGCTTCGCCTCCCGCTCGTTCGGCGTGCCGAGGCAACGCTGCCGCCGCGGCAGACCCGGCGCACTGAATACCGCATGATACACCCAGCCCCCCGCCGACAGCTTCACCTTGCGCAAGCGCCAGCCCCGGCGGTCCTTAAACATCGGAAGCCGCTTGAACTAGGGCGGCATGAGAAAGCGGAGTGACACGCCAAGCCACCCGCAGCCCCAAGAGCCCCGCAGTGTCGTGCCAGATCACCCGCCAAACCCGCAAATGTCGCCGCCGCCAATTCGGCGATATGTCATCCAGGCATTTCTGGACCTGCCCAGGACTCAGAGCAAGCGCCGGGACATCCCCGGTAGCCGCCACCAATTCCGCCCAAGCGGCGCCCTTCCATTGTCTCCATTCCTTGGAAGTAGCCACATGAAGGCATTGATAGAGACTCCACATGTCCGAGAGCTTCGCCGCCCCCGCCACCAACTGCCGCGACGCCAGAAAGTCCGCTGCCGTCCTGCTGCGCAGCTCAGCCACAGACAAGCGCGCCCCGACAGCAAACGCAACTGGGGGACGCATCCCCTCCACCTCAGCTTCCAAACCCGGCGACAGCGGCAAGGCCGCGCCGGAAAGCTCCGGGTGGCGAGCCTCGAGCATCTTCAAGATCCGGCGACAGTTGGCGATATACAGTCCCCGGCTGATCCCATCAAGGCCGGATTCCATCATCGCGGCGACCCAGTCCCGAGCCTGCTCCCGCGTCAGCTCCAAGGCCCGGCAATCGCCGCAAAAGAGCGCCAGCCGTCGCCACGCCGTCCGGTCCGCCCGCAAAGTCGCCTCGCCCTTGCGCTCCGCCGCCGCCAAGTACCACGGCCACAGCTCCGACAGGCGCAGTCGCACCAAATCCGCCGATTCCGCCCCGCCAACGGGGGCTCCAAACATGCTAACGCCGCTCTTCTCAATGTTCATGGGATGCCTCTTCGTGCTGAGTTAACACCGACTCCGGCCGATGAAAAAAGTTCACTCAAAGTGCGAGCACCTTAACTCAATCGGCCATGGGACACCGATTACACCCTCTTCCGCATCGTGAATAGACCCCAAAAATGCAGGCACCCCAACATTTCGTGCGGTTTAAGTGCGACGCCCCCTCACGGGCCGTGCGAAGCGCGAGCTGATAGGGAAAGGAACTCTCTGCGCTCGCGCACACGAGGCTCCAAAGGTCAAACTAGCTGACAAATCCCGCCCCGAGGACGCCGCCCAAACCCCCGGCGACATCGACGCCCCACGCCCAAGGCAAGGGCCAAAGCCCGCCCCCGGCACTGTCCGTCCTGCCCTAGCTCTGCCTAACTCAGCAATAGCCCAGCAATAACTCCGTTACCCGTTGCAACGACTTGTAGCGACGCACCGCCACGGCATACCGTAGCTCTACCGCGCCACCGCTGCTCCCAGCTCTTCCTCCCGCAGGCAAGGTAGTCCGCTGCTTTGCCCTTGCAGCAAAAGACATAAGTCATTGATGAATGAACCACCGCTTGAGGCATCCTTTAAGGCTGCCTTCCGTTTTCAATGACTTACGGCGATTTAAACCCCCTTGATCCCCGGTCTTTTTCCCGTAGGGCAAGGCAGTGCTGCCGCTTTCCCCTTGCCTCAAGCGCAAAATGCCCCGCCAGTCACCCGGCGGGGCCTTGAAGATCGCTTCAAGCCTCAAGCTTGCCTGGCAATCCCAGACCAAACCTGTTGACGCTTGCCGTTGCACTGTTTCTTCATGTTGGTCGCTTCTGGGAAAGCGGTTTTGACAGCCTTCACAAAGTGATTCTCCGGCACAGACGAGTAGCCTCCTTCCTTGGCCCATTTCTGGTACTCGGAGAAGAGTTGTCGTGCAAGGATGTCTGGCGATTGAGAGTCAGCGGCAGCTTTCTGGAGGTGTTCGGCGATGAAGGCTCTCGCAGAATCCGACTGGATGAAATGGGTTTCGCGCCAGCGACGCCCCTCCTCCAGCTCAGGAAAACGCTCCCTCCGAGTGATCATCTCGGCGGCCATCGCTGCCCCCTCAAGAGCCCAGTTCAGAACGCCGGGAAGCTCCTTCTCGATGATCAGAGCCGATAAGCCTAGCACCTCTTCCTTCGAATCGCGAAAGACATGATGAAACGGGATGACTCGCATCCGGCTCTGCAAGGCCTTCGTTCGATCCCGGAAGCCGGGGAGTTCATTGGCAAACATCACGATCAGCGCACGGCACTTGGTGGAGTAGCCGTTGCGGTGCAGTTCGCGGACGGACACTTCTTCACCACCCGAGGCGAGCTTCAAAAACTCCTCGGCAGCGGCAAGATCCCCACGGTCGCGCTCGCCTTCCGAATCTCGACAGATCGCCAGCGATGACCGGCAGAGGACGCCAAGGGTCGACTTGTCCCCGAGGGAGGAAAGAGTGAAGTTCGAAATGTTCGATCTACCGATCACCGCCGCCAAGACATCGGCAAATGTGCTCTTTCCCGTTCCAGGCAGGCTCGGAAGAACAAAAAACACATTATGCCTCTTGTCCCCTGATATCGCAAGCCCGGCCATCATCTGCAAGTGCCGCCGTGTTTCGAGGTCGGGATGCCACTGGCTCAGTGCCGCTTCCCACTGCGGGCAGGTCGCCTTGAGATCAAAACCGTAACGCAAGGCGTGGGTGGAGAAGAATCTCGGAGTCGCTTTGCGAATCGCATTCACACCACCGGCCGTCAAACGCATGGGGTGAATCAGCTTGTCGCCAACCGCAATCCAGCCTTCGGCCGACTCGAGATCCTCCCCGGAGGAGGAAAGAAAACAAGGCATTTCGACCCCCGTCAGCCCGCACAGATTGACCCCCTGCAGGCCAGCAAGCACATCGCGACGGAGCTGCTCGCCACATTGGCGTGAAAGCCTCGCCATGTAGCCGGAAAGATCCGATTCGATCTCCGCCGTCGGCGTCAGAGTCCAGACACCCTTGAGATACCGCCACCAGCTAGACCGCCACCACCGCAACAACAGAAATCCCGAGGCGTCGTTATTCTGATGCGCAAATCCCTCGGCCAAACTCAGCCAGCCGGTCGATCGTCGGGCGTCCTCCCGCTGCTTCCCCGAAACGCGGCGCCTGCCGTTGGCCGCGCAAGCCTCCGCGAGAACGCCGAGTTGATGAAAGACTCGCGTCCTGGGCTTCAACCATCTTGTCGTCGTTATTCATTGCGCCACCTCGCCATCCTCGCCAGCCATCAAGGCGGCATTCTCGGTCAAATCGGCCAGGCTTTCCTCCCAGTCTTGACATGACAGCCAGATCGCTCTCGACTCCACCAGTGAGGCACAGAGACTCCGCATCGCCGCCCTCTTCGAGGTAATCCCAGGCATCCTTCTTGCTACCGAAGGCAAATCCGAGGGTCACCAAGGCGATCCCACGCACCGAGCCGCCTGTTGCTGCCCGGGCTTCGCATAGCTGGCGTAGATTGTGGATCGCCTTGCTCCACCCCTCTTTGTCGGCATCGGGGATGACCACCAGGAAGGCCGCGAGCGAGACCAACTCTTCCGCTTCATTGCGCTTCAGGCGGCCAGCCTCATGGCCGCAAGTCGCCATCAAACCGGCCGACGGCAGCCGTAGCACCGCTTTTTCCCCTTCATTGATGAAGACTACGCAACCCGATGAAATCGAGGCGAAACTATGCCAATTGAAGGGCAGCAGCGGCGGCAGCATTTGGGGTTTCAGACCCCAGGTCAAACCACCATCGCCGCTAAAATGCTGATGGAACAATTTGGCGCGACACTTGGAGCCGGCCGGTACCGAGCGTTTGAAGCGCTGCTTGCGCCACACGCAAGCTCCACGCGTCAGCGGCTCAGCGGCAGCGTAGAGGTATTCAGCTACAAACTCCCGCGGCCCGCATAACGCTTCGGCGGCCGCATCATCGGCAGCCATCTTCGTGCGTGCCGCACCTTTGGCGATAGTATCCCGTCTTCCTTCCTCCCCCGGGGAGAAAAAGACTCCGGCACACACCGGCGGCGCACTCATCATCACTGGCACAATTCCTCCATTTGATGGCGGCACGCCGAAGGCGAGACCGAAGCTGTCACACAGCTCCGGAAAGCTGCCGGCATGTTTCGACAAGATGGCGTAGACATCAAGAGCATTGAGCGTTTGAACGCAGACAAAGCAATGCAGCCCAGCCCGGTTCGGAGTCACATGCATCGACGGACTAGAATCTTGATGACCAGGGAGGATGCAACGAATGCAATCGTCCCGGTTCGGCTTGAGGCCGAACTGGGCCAGAACCTCGCCTACCGGCACCTGTTTGAGCAAATCTCTTTTCTCCCAACGGGGAAGCAGCGCCCCTGGGGAGGAAGAAGGCTTGGCTCCATGCGACGGCGGCTTGGGCGTCGGTTTGGGAGCTTGGCGCACACGAGATCCATTGGGACGGCGGCCAGCGCCGCATTGCGCATCTTGAGTCTTGAATTCAGCAGCCGAAAAGTCATTATCATTTTCCATGTTTCATCTCCAAATAAAGCCAGGTTGAGGGAGCCCCCTCCGTGGCGTGCTGACAGGGTCAAGCAGCAGGAAGGGAATTTGAACAACTTGTGCAGGGATTTTCTGGAGCTATCTTTCGGCGACGGTCGAAAGATCAGCTCCTGGGCTATACGGAAATCTCACCTTCCGTATAGCCCCTTTTCTTGCCCGGATTTCACGATCAAGCGCCTCTCGCTTTGGCGATGAAGGCCGCGACATCGTCGGCGCAAACGCCGACGGCACCAGGTGACAGCTTGACCTTGCGAAGTTTGCCCTGGTTCATCCAGAGACGAACGGTCGGGACGGCGATTCCAAGAGCAAGTGAGGCCTCCCGCACGCGAAGCACCCGCGGCGCCGACACCGCAGCCGTGGCAGCCCCTTCCTTGGCGGAGCCTTCCGAGCTGGCGAAATAGGCCTTCAAAGCCGCTTCGACTTCTTCGAGACTCGGAGAGCGGCGGATGACGACTCCGGCTTCTCCTGCCTCTTCGATGACGCAGGACTTGAGTGCCAGTGGCAGAAGGGTCTTCTGCTCATCACTGGACTTGAGGAAGCGAATGGCCGCCGGGCGGCGGCTCGATTTTTTATGCATGCGATCTTCAATCCTATCTGAACTTGTGAGAAGCAAATCAGCCCTTCAGCCGACTCGGCTGAGGACCCGATCTTTCGATCGACCACCTTGCGAGCGGTTGAGCACTGCTACAGATCAAGCCACATCGTGACAAGTAGGGGCTTAGCGCGGAGTTTGCTGTTTTTTTGAAGATTTTTCGGCGAGGCGGTGCTCATTGGAAGGAAGCGGTGATAAACAGCCTCATGAGGTCATTGCCACCTGCCGCACAGTCTCCCTGCGGCCCCCCAGCCTTGCTCGCAAGCATCGCGACGCCGCCATCTATTACGGCTTAGCGCGTCTTGAAACCCGTTCTAAGGCGCGACCGTCCAAAACGCAAAAAGCCGTATCATTTTCCGTATCAGTCAGGATTTATGACGCGATTTAAGCACGAAGTCTACCGCCTTCTAATCAGCAGGTCGCGAGTTCGAGTCTCGCAGCCGGCTCCATGGAAGAAGATGAAGATCAGCCCTTTGCAGAGATGCAAGGGGTTTGTTCTTTGGCGGTGATACGACGTTGTTGTGGGGCTCCACCAAGAGACTGGCCGACGGCTTGAGTCCTAGCTGGTGAACAGGATTCACAGGAGGGTTTCGAAGCTCGGTAAACTTGCGCAAGGCGCAGCCAGAGTCATACTCAACGGATTCCATCTATTCCCTGAGACAATATGCACGTCCACCTTCATCCTGATCTGGTTTTTGTCGCTGCCGACGGCAGCCGCCGCCATCATGCGGATTTGTACCGTGTCGCCACGGCTCTCCAGTCACGATTGGATGTCGACAGCGCCCTCGCCGCTGAAGATCCATTTCTGCTCGCGGCTGCCCTTCTCGCCAGCTTCCGGCTTGGCCGCCAGCCGATTCTCCTGCCCGATCTCAGCCCGGAAAGCCGCTCAGCCGCGGGCAAGGCGGTCATCTTCGGTGACGAGGAGCTCGCTTCGGCGCTGGGCTGCGATTCCACACAGCCAATTCCCAACGGGTTCCCCGAGGGCGCGATCCTGCTGATGAGTTCCGGCTCTGGCGGCGGACGCAAAATCATCACCAAGACCTGGTCGCAATTGGCCGTCGAAGCGCAAGTCCACGCCGAGTTTCTCGAAGCTCACGCGCCTCACTTGCTCATCGCCGGCAGCGTCTCGCCGCGCCATCTCTACGGCCTGCTTTTTCGCCTGGTGCTGCCGCTGATTTCCGGCCGTCCGGCAGAAAGCTTCCATCGCCGCCTGCCTGATCAGATGCTCAGCCTCCTCGAAAAAGCCCCGGCGCTTTTTATCTCTTCGCCCAGCGCCCTCGCTGCGCTGGCCCGCCAGAATGCTTTCTTTGTCCCGGGCTCGCTCTTCCTGTCTTCCGGCGGCCCGCTCGCGCCCGTCGATGCCGAGCTCCTTGGTCAAGACTTGCTGGAGCTCTACGGCTCGAGTGAAACCGGCGGCATCGCCCGGCGCAAGGATCCTAGCCAAGCCTGGCAGCTGCTCCCGGGCGTCCTCTGCCGTGATGCCGACGCAGGCTTCTCGGTGAGCTCTCCCTGGCTGCCGGAATGGCAGCTCAGCGGTGATCGCCGACAGGATCTCGGCGAGGGCTGTTTTCTTCTCCTCGGCCGCGCCGATCGGTTGATCAAAATTGGCGAGAAGCGCTTCTCCCTCGATGACGCCGAAAAAGCCTTGCGTCAAGTGCCGGGAGTGCTCGACGCTGCCATCGCCGAGCTCGGCACGAGCGGCGAATTGGGGCGCCCCCAAATCGCCGCCTTGATCGTCGATGAACAAGCTCGCGATCCACTCGAAATCCGGCGCGAATTGCTCGCTGCCGGATTGGAGCCGATGCTCATTCCCCGCCGCTTCCGCCGCCTGGATTCCCTGCCGCGCGATCCACAGGGAAAGCTGCGGCGCGATCTGGTCCGCCAGCTTCTCCTGACGCCGGTGGCCGAGCTGCCGCTTTATCAGCGCTTGGATTCCGGCGTCTTTCGCTTCCAAGTGCCGGCCGACTCGGTCGTGCTCGCCGGGCATTTCCCGGGGGAGCCGATCCTTCCCGGACTCGCTCAGGTGCACTGGGCCTGGAGCATTGCCGCCTGTCATTTTACTCTGCCCAGTGCGGCGAAATCACTGCAGCAGCTCAAGTTCAGCCGGGTGATACGTCCCGGAGATGAGCTGGAGCTGCACTTCGAAAACGTCGCCGGCAGCCTCTCCTTCCGATACGTCCTTCAGGGTGAAAACGCCTCCAGCGGGAGATTCCAATGGACGCCGTGAAGCCCTGCCTGCTGATTCCGCACTACAACCAGATGCCGCTACTCGGCCGCACCTTGGATCGTCTCGCCCCTCTCGGCCTGCCTGCCATCCTGGTCGATGACGGCAGCAGCCTTGATCAGCGCCAAAAAGTTACGGAGATCGCCAAAGCCTATCCCTGGGTGACCCTGCAGCAACGCCCGATCAACGGTGGCAAAGGCGCCGCGGTGAAAGACGGGCTTCTCGCCGCCGCCAAGGCCGGCTACAGCCACGCTCTGCAGGTAGATGCCGATGGCCAACACGCCCTCGAGCTCCTTCCTGGTCTACTCGATTGCGCCCGCCGCAATCCCGATAAACTCATCCTCGGCAAACCCGTTTACGGACCGGAAGTCCCACGAGCCCGGCTCTACGGACGTTGGATCACCCACCTCTTCGTCTTCCTCGAAACCCTGTCCTTCGACATCCGCGACTCGATGTGCGGTTTCCGCGCCTATCCTCTCGCTCCCTGTCGCGATCTGATCTTGTCCGGCGAACACCTCGGGGATCGGATGGATTTCGACCCCGAGATCGTCGTCCGCCTGCATTGGCGCGGCCTGCGGGTAATGGAATTCCCGGTGCCGGTGAGCTACCCGCCCGACGGCATTTCGCACTTCTCTTTCGGTCGCGAAAACCGCTTGATCAGCATGATGCACACCCGCCTGTGTTTCGGACTTATTCCGCGTTTGCCGCGGCTGCTTTTGCGTAAGTTCCGGCGGCCTTGAGGATTTCATCGCGCCGCTGACGACGCAGTGGCAGACGGTGGCCGCGCTGATCCTGCCCATTGAAGCGGTTCAGCTGAGCCGCCACAGGCAGAAAAGTCCTATCCCTAGCGGCATCCTCCTTCAGTTCAATTTTTTCCGCTCTTTCTTTAGGTGCCTATGTTCATGGGTGAGGTTTCGCGGCAACTCAGTGATGTACCGAGAGAAAATCAGGGACTGCCCGTATATTCTTAAATCCGTTACGAAAATCCCGTGGCTAATCCGTCTAGTCAACTAGTGAACCAACAGGAATCTCCCATGCCTCGTATCCTTGCCTTGATTCTGGCGCTCTTCTGCGCTCTTTGGACGCCCAATCTCCGAGCCGCGGGTTTTGATGACCTGCTTGAACCCGCCGCCAATGAGGAGATGCAGTTCAAGTTGACGCCGGAATTCCTCAGCGCGCCGCAGGGTGGCAAGGTCCGCCTCCTGGTCGAAATCACGCCACCGAAAGGCTGGTGGTGGTACTGGCTCAACTCCGGCTGCGTCTCGATGCCCGCCACTCCGGCATGGCAAGGCGAAGGTGCCAAGATCGGCGACAATCTCTTCTCCGTACCGCATTTCCACACTTACAAAATTGGCGACGAAACCATTCGCTCCTTCAGCTACCCCTCGACGGGCGCCTTGGTCACCGACGTCGAAATCACCGCGGCCTCTGGCCATGCAGCCCTCAAGTTCAGCGGCCAGTTCCAGTTCTGCGACCTCAAGGGTTGCAACATGGCCATGCCCAAGGAAAAAATCGAAATCGCTGTCGGCCCGCAGAAGGTCAACCCCGCCTTTTCCGCCGCCCTCGCTAAGTTCAGCTTCCCTAGCGCCGGCAAGATCAGCTTGGCGGCAAAAGACGGCCAACGCCTCCTCAGCTTCGCCGGTGCTGCTGATCTGAAGGCCGAGCAGATCATCCTCGCCGAAGCCGTCGCTTCGGTCGATCAGACTATTCCCGAGCTGAAATGGACGTTCAACGACGGCTTATGGTCCGCCCCCCTGCCGAAGGAAATCAAGCTCCCCCTCAGCGGTCTCATCCTCACCGGCCACGAAGGTCTGATTCTCGACAAGCTCGATCTGATCAAAGCCGCCGTGGCACCGGTGCTCGAAAAAAAAAACAACTTAAGCCTTGAGTCTGGCGAGAAAGGATCTGAATCGAAAGGCGGTAAAACTGACAGTGAAGCCGCAAATTCCGGCTCCAAGCCAGTTGCATCAGCGATTGTGGCAGAGGTCGAAAAAGCTTCTGCAGCCAAGCCCCAAGCCGCCGATGAACAACTCAGTCTTTGGAAAATGCTCGCTTACCTCTTTATCGGGGGCATCATCCTGAATTTGATGCCCTGCGTCTTTCCAGTGCTCTCCCTCAAGCTGATGAGCCTCGTTAAGTTGTCGCAGCAATCCCGCCGCGAATCGCTGATGCAAGCCTTGGCCTATTCAGCTGGCCTGTTGGTGTCGATGTGGGTGCTCGTCGGCATCCTCGTCTCTCTGATTGCTGCCGGCAAAGAAGCTGGCTGGGCTTTCCAGTCGCAAAACCCTTACTTCAGCTGCGCTACGGTCCTCATTCTTTTCATGCTTTCGATCAATCTCTTTGGCGTCTTTGAACTGGGTAATTCCTTGACCTCAGTCGGCGGCTCGGTGCAGCGCCAAGGCTTAACGGGAGCTTTCTTCTCTGGTGTCTTCGCCACGCTTGTCGCCACGCCCTGCAGCGGTCCCTTCCTCGGCGCGGCCACTGCCCAGATCCTCGATCAACCTACCGTTTGGATCTTCTTCGGCTTCACCTGTATGGGCCTGGGTCTGGCGCTGCCCTTCATCCTCACCGCCGTGATCCCCGGCTTCGCCCGGATTTTACCTCGCCCCGGCGCCTGGATGGAATATTTCAAGAAATCCATGGGCTTTGTCATGCTCGCGGCTTGCGTCTTCTTCTTCAAGCCGGTGATTGAAATGACAGACATTGAAACTGGTCTTTGCATCCTCGGCTTGATGATCTCTCTCGGCTTCGCCCTGTGGATCTATGGCACTTGGGCTCTCCCTCACCTCGATCCCGGCCCGAGATGGACTGCCATCGTCGTCGCCGCCGTCATCGGCCTCGGATCAATCGGCGGCAGCATGAAACTGGTCAAGGATTCCCGCGACGAAAAGCGCAAGGTGTTTTTAGCTGCCCAAGAGGAAGCCAAGAAAAATACCGACGATGTCAAGACCGCACCCGTTCGTGGCCAGGTCTGGGAACCCTACAAGCGCGCCACGCTGCAAGCCTATGTCTCCCAAGGCCGCCCCGTCTTCGTCGACTTCACTGCCTCATGGTGCCTTATCTGCCAGGTCAACAAAAAAAGCTCGATGATGAAGGAAGAAGTCCGCGCTGTCGCCCTGAAAAAAGGGGTCGTCTACATGGAAGCCGACGCTACTGACAAGGAATTCATGGATCCGGAAGTCGCCGCCGGGCTGAAGGAATTTAAGCGTAAATCGGTGCCCCTCTACCTCTGGTATGACGGCAAATCGGAAGCGCCAATCATCTGGCCGCAAACTCTTAGTCCGGGTTTGATGAAGGATGCCTTTAACCAGCTCCCCGACGCGAAGTAAAAGCGCTCGAACTGAAGGCAGAGCTTGCTCGCCAACAACTTTCATCTCACCGCTGAAGCCATTGCATTCACCACTCTCAATCGTTGGGAGACTGAGCGTTTTTTCCGCACCCTGAAGCAGAATTTCGTGCTCAAATCCTGCTAGGGCGAGAGTGCCGAGGCGATCATCTCCCAAGTCTGGGCCGCCCTCGCCGGCTGCGCCTTGATTCAAGTCCAGCGCATACTGCAGTTCGCCTAGGGAAAGCAGGACCACTTCTCCAACCTGGTCGCTGCTGGTCGCTGACCTCCCCAGTCATCTCGTCGCAGCCCTCTCGTTGGATCTCATCTTCGCGGCCATTCTAGCCGCCCAGCTACCCCTGCCAGCTCCGGTTTCAGGTGATTCCTGACGCCAAAACCAGAGTCGTAACTACTAGATTTTTAATAATTTATGCTTGCATGACGCCGGTGTGAGGCAGCTTGGTATAGGCGTGGTGTTTTGCCCCATCACAAGGGTGAAAGATGCAGGGCAATTGCTTTTCGCGAAGCTGATTTCAGAGGTGGTCGAGCGTCTTGACATAGAGAGACGCCATTAGCGGTGGCCCTACTAGCAAAAATCGGGATGAGCGTCAATCGCTATCTGCGGCTTTGCTCTTTCGCCGATACCATGTATTTCATCCTAGTGCACAAATCCGGGAATGACGCATGAAACCAGTCCTCGCCTTGACCCTTCAGACCTGTCGGGAAGCGATCCGCTCCCGTCTGCTGCTTGTCCTCGCCTTGGTTTTAGCCACGGCGATGCTCTTCCTCCCCTCAGAAGGGATCGGTGATGGCAGCGCGGCTGGAGCACTCAAGGTGCGCTTGGAGTGGTCAATCGGCTTCAGCACCTTGGTAGCCTCGCTGGCCGCCTTATGGATCGGCACCTTGAGCATCACCCGCGAGGTCGATGGCCAGCAATTTCACCTTCTTTATGTCAAGCCAGTGGGCCCTTCGGCTTATTGGGGCGGGCGGTTTTTGGGCGCCTGCGTGGTTTCTTTCGGCCTTTTTCTTCCTGCGGCGGCCTGCACTTGGTGGCGGCTTGAGCACGATCGTCAAGCTCAGAAACTGCGCGCCTTGACGCAAGCGGCTGGGGTTATCCGAGAAGCCGAAGAGCTCGATAAGGCCGGTCAACTCAGTGCCCAGGGTGTCGAGCTGCTCAGGTCTCTCAGTCTATCGCTTCCCAAGTTCTTCCAGACACCTGAGGAATGGCGGCAGTTTTTGATCGCGACTCCCGCCACGAGTGGCCATGATGAATCGTGGCTGACCCGCCTTCGCGAAGCCGCGGCGCATTTGGAGCAGGTGCAGGTGATGGAAAGCACGGTTTATCAGGCCCGTTCCTTTGTCCCAGCCTTCCCACCTGCAGCAGCTGAAGTCGAGGAGAAAGAGCTGGCGAGATTGATGCGCGAACGCCCAGGTAGCCAGGCTTCGGATCTGCGTGAAGAAGCCGTGAAGAAAGCGGCTCAGCTCACCCGTAGTGTCGAGCACGGTAAATCAGTCGTCTTCACAGCCGAAAGTGTGCCCCCAGGTAAAGACGGCGAGATGTTCATCCGCGCCAAATTCTGGCCCTCGACACTCAGCGGCGAAAAACTTTACGTCGGCCTGTCGATGATTGATCCGGAGAAAGATGCCGACACCGCCATCGTACCGTGGGTGGGCAATGGTGGCGACATCATGCGTTTCGGCCTCAATCCGAAATGCCGGGGTGCTGATGGACGGGTCCGAATCCGGATTCACAACGGCGGCGAAACCGGCAGTTTCATGGTGCAGCTTGGCGATGGCCCCTTTGTTCTTGGTGAAGGGAGCAGCTTCGGCTACAGCTTCTTCCTGATGACCTTGGCGATCTGCGGCTTCCTCGCCATTCTCGCGGCGGCTGGCTGCAGCTTCGGCCTGTGTTTCAGCACCCCCGTCGCCCTCTTCATGTCCGGCGCCTACCTCTTTCTGAGCCAGGTGCTTGGAGCTGTCGCCAGTCCCGATGAAGGGCTCAATTATCAGGCTCTGCGACTGGTCACGGCGACGCACGGGGAATTTGATTTGTCGTCCTTGGTTGCCAAGGGGCAGGCCATCGGCCTGGCCGAGCTGTGGCCGATCTTGGTTTTCGGCGTCCTGATCAAAGGCGGCCTGCTTTATTTAGCCGGACGCATCGCTTTGCAACGCCGTGAATTTGGCAAGGAGGCCCGTCGATGAACGCCGTCAAAAGCAGCACCCTCGCTCTTGCCGCGATCGGGCTTTTCGCCGCCGCTTCGTGGCAGCAACAATCCTTGAGCCGGACGGCGACAGCCGCCAAACTGATCGATGATCAGCCGCTTCTCAATGCGCCGTCGGAGGTGATGGCTGCCTCGGCCACCCTCGGCGCCTTCCGCGGCCTGGCCGCCAACTGGCTGTGGTTGCGCAGCATTCGGATGCAAGACGAGCAGCGCTACCACGAATCCTATGAGCTCGGACTCTGGGCCGTGCGCCTGCAGCCGCGCTGCTCCTCCGCGGCCAGTTACTTGTCGTGGAACATGGCCTATAACATCTCGGTCGCCCTCCCCGCCCCGAAAGAACGCTGGTTCTGGGTCCGACGCGGCATCTCCATCCTGCGCGATGAAGCCTTGTTGTGGAATCCGGAAGACGCCAAGCTCTATCACCAGCTCGGCTGGACCTATCAGCACAAGATGGGACAGAATCTCGACGATGCCAACCGCTACTACAAGACCGAGTGGTCACGCGAGATGCAAGCCTTGCTCGGCGGTCCCGCGGCAGATTGGCAGGCTTATATCAATCTGCCCCTGAGCTCGGAATTGCTTGAGGCTCGTCTTCGCCAAGAGAAGCTTGGCGGACTGGATATCGTCCTGAAAGCCGCCCATCTCGATTGGAACGCGGTGGTCGATTCGCGTCGTGCCGGGCAGGAATTGCCGCTGGCCGTGACGCGGCTGATCAAAGACCCGCGCTGGCTGGAAATCACTCGTGACTTCATCGATCGAGGCCTCAAAAAACCGCTGGAATTCGACACCTTGCAGCAACTGCTCGGCCCTGAGCTGGATTTGCACAAAGCGGTGCAATCGATGCCCCGGCCGGAATCCGATTGGAACAGCTGGGAAGTGGAATTCCGCCGCAGCGGCCAGCTGCCGCGCGACTTCACCAACTTGGTCAACACCCAGCTCGGCCCGAGCCGCGCCCTCATCGTCAATGCCTACTGCGATCGCTTCCTGCGTCTTCGCTGGATGAAGCAGGTCTACCGGCTGGATCCTGTCATCTGCGCCGACATCGATCGCAAATACGGCAAGCTCGATTGGCGGAACTCCGATTCCCACGGCATCTACTGGGGCGAATGCGGCCTGCGCCGCGGCGATCCGGCGAAACCCGACGTGCAGCTCACTCGCCTCATCGGACACGGCTTGATGGCCTCTTTCCGCGCCGGACGCATCGTCTCCTACTCCAGTGAAACCATGGAACTCTTCGACTGGGCCCCCAATCTCGAGGTCTACGAATCCTGCAGTAAAAATCTCGAGGACAGTTCGAAGCAATATGACGATACTCAGGGCCAGACCTTCCTCACCGGCTTAAGCAACTTCCATCGTGAAGCTCTGGTCGCTTTCTACCTCGAAGGACGCAAGGATAAAGCGAACGGCTGCCTCACCGAGCTACGCCGACTCAATCCGGGCAATCCCGAGTTCCTTGTCGATCTGGAAGTCTTTGCCAACAAAGAAGCTAATGAGAACCTCAATAGCATGGATGAAGCTCAGGTGTTGATGAACATCCGGGGGATTCTCCGTCAGAGTTTGTATTGGCGCCTTCTCGGGGAAGCCAAGCGCGGGTCCGCTTATGAGATCCAAGCGACAAATATTCATAAGAACTACACCAAACAAACGAGTAGCGGAGGATTCAAAGACCGGCGTCCTCTACCACCATTTTCAACCCTTCTCAGCGAGGAGAAATCCACTCTCCTGCAATCGCAACCTGCCGCCCGAAAGCTGATTGAAACTCCCAACTGACGATTCTCTCCGGAGCACAAGCATGTCCCTCGAAATTCTTCATCAAGGCCGCTTTCTTCGCCTCGTCAAAACTGGCCGATGGGAATTCTGCCAACGCACCAAAGCCTCTGCCGTCGTCGCCATCGTCGCCACCACGGCGATGGACGAAATCGTCCTGATTGAACAGGAACGAGTCCCACTCGGACGCCGCATCATCGAACTGCCTGCCGGGCTGGTTGGTGATGACGAAGGCCACGAGGACGAGGCCATCCTCGAAGCCGCCCAGCGCGAGCTCGATGAAGAAACCGGCTATTTCGCGGCGCAATGGCAGATCCTCAGCCGCGGCCCGACCTCTGCCGGCCTCACCGATGAAGTGGTCACCTTCGTCGCCGCCCGCGATGCCCTGCCTAGCGGCGGTGGCGGCGGCGTCGATGGCGAAGACATCGAAGTCCATGTCATCCCGCTCGACGAAGTCGGCGAATGGCTCGCCGCTCGCGAAGCCTCCGGCCAATTGGTCAGCCCGAAGGTTTACGCTGGGCTCTATTTCGCCATGCGGAACCGGGACTAAATCCAGACCTGATTCGCTCTCAAAATTGCGGCTGTCCCAGTTCTGGAACAGCCGCCTTTCTGGGCTTACTCAAACGCCGACTTCGGCGCCCATAGCCCCAACGCGGGGTTGGAAACGAAGAAAATCTCTTCGCCGTCGGGCAGGGTGTTCCAACCGTCGGCCAAGAACTCCGGATTGTAGCGCTTGATCGTCTCGGCATAACTTTGCCAGCCGAAGCCGACGCCTTCGACTTCTTCACGCGTGATGTCCGGTCCACAGGCGTAGGTGATCTTGAATCGACCTTCGCTGGAGCCGTGGATGAGGTGGGCGGCGGCGCTGAGATTGTTCGCCATTTCAGGATCGGTCTCGACCGCTTTCATGGTCGCGGGAGTTCCCTTATAGCCATGCCGACGAATGAGCATATCGATCTCGGGATCTTCGCCAAACATGTGCAGGGCGGGAGCAAGGACGAGCAGCTCGCCGCCGGTGGCCATCGCCATGCGAGTGCGGTAGACACTTTTATTGCCGAGCCAGGTGGTTTTGAACTCATGCGGATCGAGGAAGACCACGGCCTTCTGGATCGGCTTGTCGAGAAGGTCGAGATTGACCCGTTGCGACAGACGACCGGCGGCCTCGAAGGTGGCATCGTCGTCGCCGCAGTAGAGTCCGCGCAATTTGAGCTGGTTGTCGGCTTTGTCCTTGCTGACCACGGTGAGCAGGTAATGAATCGGCAATTTGCCACGAAGGAAGCGGTCGAAGCCGAGGTTCAGGCATTTGCGGACTGGGGTGTCGAGGCGGCCCATCATCCGTTCCATGCCCCAGGCGGCGCCGAGGAAGTGGCTGACGTGGATGGTGCCGGCGCCGCCGACGCCGATGAGGATGTTTTTGGTGTAGTTGGCGAGGCCGACGACTTCGTGGGGAACGACCTGGCCGATGGAGAGAATGAGATCGTAGCCGGCATAGAGTTCACGGTTGACCGCGACCTTCATTTCCTGCTTGATCAGGCCTTCGGAGATGGTTTCCATCTCGCTTTGCGGGATCGCGCCGAGCTCGACCAGGTCGGTGCGCCAGCGGTGCGGCAGGAAGCGTTCGAGCGGGATATCGGGTCCGAAGAACCAACGTAGCTCGCCTTCGTTCATCGGCACGTGGGTGCCGAGGGCGGGCATGAACCAGATATCGGCTTGCGACGAGCGCAACTTCCAGATGATCTGGCTGATCTGGCCAGCGCGGGAATTGCCGCGGGTGTGGTCGGGCGGGATGACCAGGATGCGCTTGGCCGGGCCGAGCTTGTCGAGGTAAGTGGCGACGTGGGCTTCGAGTTCGGCGTCGCTGATCGAGCGTGTGGGCGAGCCGTCGGAGATGAGTGTGGGCATAAAAGACCTCATAGGGGTTGGAAGAAGGGATTCACCACAGAGGCACAGAGGACACAGAGAATGAAGCTTTGATTATTTGCTCAAAAAATAAACTCTGTGCTCTCTGTGTCTCTGTGGTGAATAAGGTTTTATTCCGGCAGCGGTTTGCCCTTGGTTTCCGGCAGGAAGGGCAAGACCAGCAGACCGCTGAGGAGGATGAGGCTCATCCAGAAGCCCGCGTCGCGGAAGACGACGAGTTTTTCCGCTTCGGTTGACATTCCAGAGGTCATCTTGGTGGTCCAAGCGGCGAGAGTGAAGGGGGCTGTAGCGGCAACGAAGCGACCGATATTGTAGCAGAAACTGACGCCGGTAGCGCGTTGGGAAGAGGGGAAGAGCTCGGGCAGGTAGATGGCGAAACCGGCGAAGAGGGAGAGCTGGGCGGCGCCCATCAGGGGGATCATCCACCAGATTTCCTGATAGGTGTCCAGCGACTTGAAGACCATCATGGTGGCGGCGGTGGCAGCGACAAAGCCGACGGCGAAGGCGGGACGGCGGCCCCAGACTTGCGCCATTTTGGCGAGCAGGAGCATACCGAAGAACCCCCCGAGGTTTTGGGCCATCAGGGCCCAAGCCTTGGCATTGGCGACAGCGGCGGAGAGGGCTTTTTTCTGTTCGTCGGTGGGGGTGCCGTTGATGCCAATCAGGAGCTTTTGCTGCTCGGAAATGATGGCACCGACAATTTTGGGTTGGAAGTTACCCAAGCCCCAGAGACCGATGATGCCGGCGGAACAGAGCACCAGGCCAAGCAGGGCATTTTTGCGAGTCTGCTTATTGCCGAGCAGTTCCGTGTAAGATCCGGCTTTCTCGCCTTTCGCCTTGCCGGCGGCACGGGCATCAATCCATTTCTGCGGTTCGCGCAGTTTTAAGGCGATGAAGCCGGTGATCAAGGCAGGGATGGCACCAATCAGGAAGAGAACCTTCCAGTTCAATTCCGGCTTGATGACGTTCGCAGAAATCAATGCCGCAACACCCAAAGCTGCCGCGCCAGCACCAATGTTGCCGATGGTGGACAGAGCTTGGAAAGTACCTAGGGCTTTCGGTCTCTTGTCGCCTTCGACGACATCGGAAACCAAGGCGACCGCAAGGCCGAAGACACCGCCGACACCGATGCCGGTGAGCAGGCGATAGGCACAGAAGTCCCAGATGCTGACTGAGAAGGCCGAGAGCCCCGTGAAGGCAGCGTAGAGGAAGATGCAGAGTGTGAGGATCTTGGCGCGCCCGAGGCGGTCGCCGAGGGCGCCGAAATACATGCCGCCGATGCCCCAGCCGACAAGGAAGGCGCTCATCGTGTAGGGTGCCAGGTCAGTGCTGCCGGTGATTACCTTCACCGCGTCTTCGCGCGCCAAGTTGAAGATCTGCTGGTCGAAGCAGTCGAAGAACCAAGCGGAAGAAGCGATGGCGAAGGCAAAGAGCTGGTAGCGGGTCATGCCGCGCCACCACGGGCCGGAAGAGGAATTCTCTGTGGACATTAGCGTTTCTCCATGAGGTTTTTGAGGATGAATTGCACTTGTTGCTCGGGACTCAAGGCGAGATCGACATGCAGGGCGTCGGACGGGATTTCGAGGGTCGCCAGTTGCGAGTCGAGCAAGGCCGGATTCATGAAGTGCCCTTGGCGTCCACCGAGGCGAGCGGCGAGGAGTTCTTTCGGGCCGTGGACGAGGATGAATTGGACTTGACCGCCGGAATGCAGGATGTCGCGGTAGTGTTCTTTCAGGGCCGAGCAGGCGAGCACGGCGCCGCCTTGCGTGTTCCACTGGCGGATATGCGCCGCAAGGTTTTGCAACCAAGGCTGACGGTCCTCGTCATTCAGCGGAATTCCCGCTTTCATCTTGGCGACATTGGCTGCCGGATGAAACGGATCGGCGTCGTGAAAGGACAAGCCCAGCGCCTCGGCCAAGGCCTCGCCGACGGTGGATTTGCCGCTGCCGCAAACACCCATGATGATGTAGGTCATGAAAGAGCTCCAGATGGATTCACCACAGAGGCACAGAGGACACAGAGATTTTAAAGAACAAATCTCTTGATGCCATTGCGCAGGAGTGGTGTGTTGAAGTTGATGAGCAGGCCGCGATGGATCTTAGAAAGCTTGAGATAGGTGAGGAGCTGAGCTTCGTGAATGGACTCCAATTGACTGACAGCTTTGAGCTCAAGGATGACTTTGTCGTCGACCACAAGATCGAGTCGATATTTGCAGTCGATCTCGATGCCTTTATAGATCACCGGGAGCTCGATTTGCTGCTTGACCTCGAAGCCCGTCAAGCGCAATTCGTAAGCGAGGCAGTTTTCGTAGGCAGACTCAAGCAAGCCCGGGCCGAGCTCGCGATGGACTTCTATGGCGCAGCCGATGATCTTTGCGGTCAACGCATCTTTATCCTGGTTGTGCAAATCCATCATCTCACTCCTTTTGATTGCTGTGTGCATGCTCACGAGCAGAAATATTGCACCGCAGAGACACAGATATCACAGAGTTTTAAGAAAAATCATTGCATTTCTGCAGCTCATCTCTGTGTCCTCTGTGCCTCTGTGGTGAATTTATTGTTCACACCCCGGCAAAGGCCGAGAAGCCGCCGTCGACGGGGAGGATGACGCCGTTGACGAAGCTCGAATCGGGGTGCACCAGGAACTTCAAGGCGGTCTTTAATTCCTTCGCTTCGCCGAAGCGAGAGAAGGGAGTGTTGCGCAGGATTTTGTCGCCACGTGCGGTCAGACCGCCATCCGCGGTGGTGAGAAGAAAGCGGTTCTGCTCGGTGAGGAAGAAGCCGGGGGCGATGGCGTTGACCCGGATGCCACGGGGAGCGAGGTGCACCGCTAGCCATTGGGTGAGGGAATCCACCGCCGCCTTGGCGTTGGAGTAGGCAATCACCTTGGTCAAAGGACGATCGGCACTCATCGACGACAGGTTGACTATGGTGCCGCGTCGACGCTCGGCCATGCCGTCGCCGAAGACCTGGCAAGGCAGCAGAGTACCCTTGAGGTTAAGATCAAAAACCTCGCCGTAAGCTTGCAGATCGACGCCGAAGAAACTCTTATCTTTTGCGGTCTCCGCGGTGTCAGTCTCGGCCTGGGCCGTTGCCTTCGGGCTGTTGCCGCCGGCACCGTTGACCAGGATGTCGACCGGGCCGAAGCTCGCTTCGATCTTGGCTCGGGCCGC
>JAYTMY010000252.1:0-30526 GCA_043748535.1 Lentisphaeraceae bacterium
GTGTCGCCGATGCGGCTCAACCCCGGGCTAAAATCTGAAACCCCCTTGGGGTGAGCTGCAGTTGAGCTCAAGCATGTTCGACAGCGGTTTTTAGGTTCACACCTGTGCGGATGCGATCACTAGGCTTTGGGAGCTTTATGTCGACGGACTCGAACTCGCCAATGCCTACGGCGATCTCACCGACCCGGTCGAACAACGCAGCAGCTTCCTCGCCACCGCTGAGTTGCGCCGCGCCGCCGGACGCGAAGTCTATCCTCTCGACGAAGCCTTTTTGCAGTCGCTCGAAACCATTCCCCCCTGCGGCGGCATCGCCGTCGGCATCGACCTCCTCTTGATGGCCCTGGTCGAAGCCAAGGACATCGCGGACGTGCTCAACTTCCCGGAAGAGTGAGGAGGGGCGCTCGAGTTGCAGGTATCGGAATCCAGTTATTCCCCACTCATGGTGTAGTCGAAGAAAAGGCTTGCAGCGCCCCGGTCACGTGGCGTCCCCAGTGACTGGAGAAACTGACTCGCCACTGCCGGCTGGCAGCATTGACACCACCAAGGTCCCAGAGAATCAGCCCCTTTTTGAGGTCGCGCCAGATATCGGCCAAGTCATCGGCGAGATCACAAGCGATTACTTCATTTTCTGGTGGAATGGCGCAGGGATCGAAAAGCTTGGAATAGCTTTGCGGTTTCAGCATTTGAAAGCGTTTATAGATCTTCTGCCACTCGGCTTCCGGGATGTCCGGCGCGTCCTCGTCGCCGGAAACATCCGGCAGATCCAAGGCTCGCCGATACAGATCACAAAGAAGTCGTTCGGCAAGCATTTGATCTTCGTCTGCATCAACAAAAAAAGTGGATTCAGCCCAATCGCAGTAGGCTTTTGCGGCGGACGCAAATTTTACTGCCGTTTTGGACGTCACCCCACCAGTTCCTTGAAGAACTTCTTCAGCCCCGCTTCGCCGTCTTTTTCCCAGATGCGGAGCACGGCGGTGCCGATGATGGCGATGTCGCATTTGCCGCGGAGGAAATCGAGGTCGGCCTTGGTCTGGACGCCGAAGCCGACGGCGAGGGGGACGGCCGTGGCAGCGCGGCATTTGGCGAGGAAGAGGCGGGTCTCGTCGTCCATGTCGGTCTTGACGCCGGTGACGCCTTTGCGGGCGACGGCGTAGACGAAGCCCTGGGCGGCGGCGCCGAGCTTTTTGAGGCGGTCGTCGGGAGTGGTCGGGGTCATCAGGATGACCGGGGCGAGATGATGTTTGGCGGCGGCGGCGAAGAGCTCGGCCGATTCTTCGAGAGGGAAGTCGGGGAGGATGAAGCCGACGGCGCCGCAGGCCTCAAGGCGGGCGCAGAATTTCTCGAAGCCCATCTTGAAGGCGGTGTTGACGTAGCCCATCATCAGGACCTTGAAGGGGAAATGCTTGGCGACTTTTTCAAGGAAGGCGAAGCACTGCTCGATGGTGACGCCGTTGGCCAAAGCGACCTGGTTGGCGCGGACGAAGGTGGGGCCGTCGGCGCTGGGTTCGGAGAAGGGGAACTGCAGTTCGATAACGCTGACTCCGGCGGCGGCCATGATCTCGAGCTCCTTCCAGTTGTCCTCGAAGGAGGGGAAGCCGCAGACGCAGTGGGTCATCAGGAGGAGGTCTTTGGATTTGCGTTGATCGCGCAGGTAGGATTCGAGGGGCATGGGGCAGTTCCGGAATGGTGTTTTGCAGTTCTTCTACTGGATCGCCGGCGTCCCGCCGGCTGCGGTTCTGAGCTCGGAACAAGCCGGCGGGACGCCAGCGATCCAGTAGGGGAGCGACAGAAAAATCAGCGCTTGTAGATTGCCGCGCGCTGCTGGATGAAGTCCTTCCAGGCCTTGTCGTCGAGGGCTTCGGCGATGGTGAAGATGTCTTTGTCGCCACGGCCGGACTGGTTGATCAGGATGACCTGGTCCTTGCGCATCTTCGGGGCGTCGCGCAGGGCGGCAACGAAGGCGTGGGTCGATTCGAGGGCGGGGATGAGTCCTTCGGTTTTCATCACCAGCTGGATAGTTTCGCGCACTTCGTCGTCGGTGGCGGCGGTGAAGCGGACGCGTTTGGTGCCGTGCAGGTGGGCGAGGATGGGCGAGACGCCGATGTAGTCGAGGCCGGCGGCGACCGAGTGGGTGTCGAGCATCTGGCCTTCGTCGTTCTGGATGAAGACGGTCTTGTAGCCTTGGGCGATGCCGACGGTGGCATCTGGGTAGGCGAGGCGGGCGGCGTGTTTGCCGGGACCGGGGCCGTGGCCGCCAGCTTCGGCGGCGACTAGCTCTACCTGCGGGTCATCGATGAAGCCCTGGAAAAGGCCCATGGCGTTGGAGCCGCCGCCGACGCAGGCGTAGACCGCGTCAGGCAGCTTGCCGGCGATCTTGACGATCTGCTCGCGGGCTTCGATGCCGATGATCGACTGGAAGTAGGAGACGATCTCGGGGAAGGGGTGCGGACCGCAGGCGGTGCCGAGGGCGTAGTGGGTATCGGCCATGTTGGTGACCCAGTCGCGCATCGCTTCGTTGATCGCGTCCTTGAGGGTCTGTTGGCCGTCGGTGACGGCGACGACCTTGGCGCCCATGCGCTCCATCCAGAAGACGTTGGGGCGTTGGCGGGCGACGTCGACGGCGCCCATGTAGATGGTGCATTCGAAGCCCATACGAGCGCACATGGTGGCGGTGGCGAAGCCGTGCTGGCCGGCGCCGGTTTCGGCGATGATCCGCTTCTTGCCGAGGCGCTTGCAGATCAAGCCCTGGCCCATGACGTTGTTGACCTTGTGCGAACCGGTGTGGTTCAGGTCTTCGCGTTTGACGTAGATCTGGGCGCCGCCGAGGCGGGCGGAGAGGTTGCGCAGGGGCGTGATCGGGGTGGGGCGGCCGGAGTATTCCTGCATCAGGGCGACGTATTCCTGCCAGAAGGCGGGGTCGTTTTTGGCGTCGCGGAAGTTGAGGCGGAGCTCTTCGACGGTGGCGCGGAGGATCTCCGGCACGAAGCAGCCGCCGTATTGACCAAAGTAGCCTTCGCGGCCAGGCTCGAAATCAAAAACGCCCATGATGTGTCTCCCGATGCTGAAAATGATGTCCGGCAACTATGCTCGCCCCGAGCTTCGCGGCAAGGGCTGAGGACAGGAAAGCTTGCGGCAAAGCCGGACTTTGTCCCCAGAAGCGAGGCCGCCGTCGTGTGGTTTCTGGGCTTTTTTAGCGGGAAGTCGTCCAAGTTGGAGTCGTCCCGACACAATAAAAAAGAGCGGGTTGTCCCGCTCTTTTTGATCGATCCTGAATTGAGATCAAAGACCGCCGGTGACCTCAAGGGTGGCACCAGTGACATACGAGGCTTCTTTCGAGGCGAGGAAGAGGACGCAGGAAGCGACTTCTTCGACTGTGCCGAAACGCTTTAAGGGCACTTGGTCTTTATACTTCGCTGCCAGTTCCGGCGGCAGATCGGCGATCAGCTCGGTGCCGATGAAGCCGGGCGAGACGCCGTTGACGGTGATGTTGCGACGCGCCACTTCTTTCGACAGCGAGCGAGCCAAGGCGATCTGGCCGGCCTTCGAGGCGGCGTAGTTCGACTGACCTTCGAAACCGAAGTAGGAGCAGGGCGAGGTGATGTTGACGATGCGGCCGTAGCGGGCGCGGGACATCTTCATCACGGCGAGTTTGCTGAGGTTGAAGGTGCCGGTGAGATTGACATCGAGGACGCGCTGCCAGTCGCTGACCGGCATGGCGCCGACGATGGAGTCCTTGCGGATGCCGGCGCTGTTGATCAGGACGTCGAGCTTTTCGAAGGGCAGCTTGGCGAAGGCGGCTTCGCACTGGGCGAAGTTGGCGACATCGAAGGCGAGGTGATGGAGGCGGCCTGCCGCGACGGCCTCAGGATGGGCAGCTTGAAACTCTTCCCAGGGCTTGCCGCCCGAGCTGGAGCTGACGAGAACGCAGGCGCCCTCACGCAGAAAGGCCTCGGCAATGCCGCGGCCGATGCCGCGGGTTCCGCCCGATACCAAAACGTTTTGTCCTTCGAATCTCATGAGAACTCCTTAAAATCACTGGTTTTTGCAAGTCGCAGATACTAGCGCCATCTCCCCGCATCGCCAGCACTGGCGAGCCGACACCGGAAAATTGATTTGCTATTGGAGGGACTTCGGCAGTAGAATGGAAGCAAACTTCAGGAGAGCGATGATGACGGACCCTGACCCGAACTACGACAGACGAGAGCGCATTTTTGTCGCTCTCGCCAGTCTCGCTTCCCTTGCCTGCCTGGGGTTGAACCTGACGGCTCATTTCACTGGCGACAGCAGTGGCGACTATTCGAGTGCGGTGTTCTTTCCATTTCTTCTGCCCGTCCTCATCCTGATTCATTTTCCTTTCCAGAAATGGGATCGGCGTTTGGCATGGCAATTTTCGGCTTATGTCGGCATCATTTTGTTCTTCTGGCTGAGCCCCTTTGACAAGCTTTTTCTGGGCCTTTGGTTGATCTTCGCCTTCTGGATCGTCATCGTCCATCACCGCTGCCTCCGCGCCCCCGCTCTCCAGCTGCCCTTCATCTTCTTCTCCCTCGGCATCGCTTTTTGTGGCAACTGGCTGCAAGTCGACAATCAAAAATACATCAACTACGCCCGCTGGATCAGCCTCAGCGTCATTCAATTCGGCGACATCGATGGCGACGGCAAGACCGATCTCATCACTTCCGGCTACAAGGGCATGGTCGGCGGCAATCCGAGATGGTATCGCGGCAACGGCAAGGACTTCGGCGAATGGGAGGGAAACAGGTGTTTTGCCACTGGACAATCCAGTCCCTTGATGGTCGAGTTGAATGGCGATGGGCAGATCGACATGATTGATGGCCGTGCTCAGATCAACCAGAAAGGAGGATTTGGTGCTGGACCTGCCATCCAATACGGCGATACCGAGTCGATGATGTTTGATCTAGGCATTATCAAGCGGCCGTCAAGATCTCTCTACTTTCACGCCGATCTCGACGGTGATCGTATAGAGGAAATCTTCGCTCTTCTGGATAGCTCACTGGAATGTTGCTGGCGCGAAAATGGAGTTTGGAAAACTCGAAGCTTCCCTGCTCCCGCTCTTTTTGATCTCTTCGGCAAGCACCTGAGTCTTTCGTCAGATGCCTCAGTTCAACTCCTAGCCTTCCTCAAATCGAAGTCATGGCCCATGAAGATCTGTCCTTTGCCACCGCCAGTCGCTAACGTAAACTCGCAGAATGCAGGGTGGAACGAGTTCATCGAAAAACACCTCATCGACTTCGATGGCGATGGCCTCGATGAATTGGCCGTTTGCACCGTAGATGAAGTCAAAATCTATCGACAGAAAGACGGGCAGTTCCGCGAAGCCAGCACGCTGAAGCATTCAGGTGAGCCGCTTATGCTTCATCGCGACTATTTCTTCTGGATCGAGCAGTTCGGCGACCTCAATGGCGACGGACGCATCGACTTCCTCAGCCAAGAGGGCGAGGTCTTCCTCTGCGACAAGGATCTGCAATTCCACTCCGCCGGAAAACTGCCGGTGCGTCTCCCCTCCCGCGAACGCGACCGCTGCAAGCTTCTCTTGTTTGACATCAACGGCGATGGCAAGCTCGATGTCATCTCCTCCTACCAGCCGTGGAAATCGGTGATCCTCGGACCCTTGGCGAAATAACCCTGGAGCCTCATGACCTTAGCCAGCACCCTCATCCTCGCCGCCCTGATTCGCTTTGGCTGCGTTCTAGTTCGCATGAGTCCCTTCGCCAGCGCTAGCTTTCGCGATCTCCTCGAAGACATTTATGCACGTGCTGCACGGCACTGGCTCAATTCAATCTCAGGCAATAATGGACTTTACCACCTTGCCGTGCACGTCGGTCAGGCGGAAATCACGGCCGGCTGAGCGGAAAGTGAAGCGTTCGTGGTCGAAGCCCATCAGACGCATGATGGTCGCGTGCAAGTCATGGATGTGGACCGGATCGACGGTGGCCTTGAAACCGAACTCGTCGGTGGCGCCGTGGATGTGTCCGCCTTTCACGCCGCCGCCGGCCATCCAAGTGGTGAAGCCGTGGTTGTTGTGGTCGCGGCCATTGATTTTGCCGGCGTTGGAACCGGGAGCAGGCATTTCGACAACCGGCGTGCGGCCGAACTCGCCGCTCCAAATGATCAGCGTCTCATCGAGCAGGCCGCGCTGCTTCAGGTCCTTGATCAGTGCGCCAATCGGCTGGTCGCATTCCTTGGCCAAGCGACGGTGATTGACCTCCAGATCATCATGGCTGTCCCAGGGTTGCCCTTCGCCGTGCCAGACTTGGATGAAGCGCACGCCCTTCTCGATCATGCGCCGGGTGTAGAGCATTTGTCGTGCATGCACGCCTTCGCCGTACATGTCCAGGATGTGCTTTGGCTCTTTCGAAAGATCGAAGACGTCACTCGCTTCCATCTGCATGCGGTAGGCGAGTTCGAAGGACTGGATGCGTGATTCGAGCTGGGCATCCTGCTGACGCAACTTGAGGTGGTTCTGGTTGAGCTGCATCAGCAGATCGAGCTGGGCACGTTGCTGTTTCGACGAACCGAAATTGTTCTTCACGTGTTCGACCAGCTTCTCGACGTCGCTGTGCTTGGTGTCGAGGTAGGTGCCCTGGAAGATGCCGGGCAGGAATCCTGACTGCCAGTTCTGCGACTCCTGGATCGGGTAGCCGTTCGGGCACATGACGACGAAACCGGGCAGGTTCTGGTTGAGTGTGCCCAGGCCGTAGTTCATCCATGAACCGAGGCTCGGACGCACTTGGCGCGCGTCGCCGCAGTTGAGCAGTAGCAGCGAGGGTTCATGATTGGGCACGTCGGTGTGCATCGAACGGATGATGCACAGGTCGTCGACGCTTTCGGCGACGTGCTTAAACAATTCGCTGACCTCGATGCCGCTCTTGCCGTATTTCTGGAATTTGAACGGCGAGCCCAGGGCGGCGCCGGTCGGACGTTCGGTCGACAGTTTGATCGGCAGCGCCTTGCCGTGGAATTCGTTGAGCAAGGGCTTGGGGTCGAAGGTGTCGACCTGGCTGGCGCCGCCGTTGGCGAAGATGTGCACGATGTGCTTGGCTTTGACCGGAAAATGCGGCTGACGCGGATCAAGCGATTGGAAGATCGGCGGAGCACCTTCTCCGGCGAACAGATCAGTGCCGACGAGTTGGCTGAGGGCCAGGGAGCCAAAGCCCATGCCAGAACGTTGCAGCAGTTCGCGGCGAGAGAGTGGAAGGTTGAAGCTCATGGACGCACCTTTTTGATTTTGTTACTCAATCGACGAAGACGAACTCGTTGGTCATCAGCAAGGCCTGGGCATAGCGTTCCCAGGGTTCCATCGTCCGATGCTTGTCCGCTGGACCGGAGAAGCCGGAATTTGAGTCCCAATTGCGGCCGCCGCCGACGAGCGACACCGTGGGCGCCCAGAAGAAGGAGTCGCTGGTCTCGTTGGCCTGGCAGTCGAGCACGAAGTCAAGCGTCTGGCCCGCCTTAAGTTCAAGCTTCTCCACTCCAGTGCCGGTCTCGCTCGACTTTGCCGTCCAGTCGCCAAGCACCTGAGTCAGATTGGCGATGGCTAGACCGCGGACGCCGTCGCCGTCCTTGCTGGGATGCTTCAGCGTGCCGCTGATGTGGAAGACGCCATCGACCGGCGCAGTGAAACGCCGCACCACGGTCAGTTCATGGGTTCCGCCGGGATGACCGCCGTCCGCGGTGAGCACCGAAAAGCCGAGCTTGGCGTCGGGCAGCTGGTCGCCACCCTGCCAGCCCTTGTTGACGAAGCGCGGCAGCGGCGTGAATGCGGCCAGGGTACGCGTCTGCGGGTCGAAGCGTCCGCTGCCATAGCTCCACACCGGCGCGCGCTCGGGCTCTGTCGGCAGGCTGCCGATCGTCCGCACGAACTCGACGCCCAGCTTCACCTCATCCTTGCTCGGTATGCGGGAAAAAGCGATGCGGTACAGCGCCTGCACTCGCGCCTCGGGCGAAGTCATGCTTTCCGTGCGCTTGGCCAAAGCCCTGGCCTGATCAGCAGCGAAGGGGCTGTTCATCAGGAACAATGCCTGCTGCGGCACCGTGGTGTAGAAGCGCTGCGGCGTATGGGCGTCCGGGCTGGCGAAGTCGAAACTGCGGAACACTCCCGGTAGATTTTGACGATCGATGGAGCCGTAGACGGAGCGGCGACCGGTGAATGGCTGCTTGGCGAGATCAACCGCCTTGCCGCCGATGGCCGAATCCAGGTGACCACTGACCATCAGCATCGAATCACGCATCGCCTCCCAGTCGAGACGCAAGTGATTGGCTCGTGACCACAGGCTGTTGTCGGCGTCCAAACGCTTGGCGTCGGCAGAGACTTCCGCTGACTGTTGGTACACAGCCGAAAGCATGATCAGTCGATGCAGCTTCTTAATCGACCAGCTCTCGGCGAGGAAACGCGCCGCCATCCAATCGAGCAGCTCACGATGGACTGGCGCTTCGGTGCGCAGGCCGAAGTCGCTGGGCGTACGCACCAGGCCGGTGCCGAAATGCCAAGCCCACACACGATTGACGATCACTCGTGGGGTCAGCGGGTTGTCTTTGTTGGCGATGGCGCGAGCGAGTTCACCACGACCACTGCCCTCGCTGAAAGGTTTGGCGTCCTTGCCGGCCAGGAAGGAGAGGAATCGGCGCGGCGCCAGCTCGCCCTGATTGCCCTGCTGACCGCGCACGAAGACCTTGACGTTGTGCGGATTGGCGCGGTCGCTCAGAACCATGGCGCGCGCTGGCGCACCAGCGTGTTGGCTATCGAGTTCGGCGACCTTCTTGAGCAGTTCGCGTTCCTCCATCTCATCAGAACCATTGAGCACTTCGTTGGCCTTGTCGAAGGACACGACGCTCGGCGTGCCGTCGCCGCGCAGGATCTGGCGGAGTGCTTCCTTGTTTGCGTCGCCATGCGCCGCGTCGCCGTCGTTGGCAGCGATCACTGCGGCATAGAGCTTGGCCAATTCCTCACGGTTTGCCGGCGTCTTGCCGGCGAGCGCGGCGACGATGAGCGGATTGACCCAGCCGTTGTTCTGACTGGCGAGCAGCTCCTTGGCCTTGGCGGCGAAGTCGCCATTCGGAATGCCGGCCAGCAATTTCCACGGGCCAAGAACCGGATGTTTGGCGTCGATGTTTTTCAACCAATCGCGCCAGCGCCTGGTGATGGCTTTCTCCAGTTTGCGCAGATTCGCGATGTCATTGGCCTCGTTGTCATTTTTTCCTTGGGCGTCTTCGCCCGCAAGCAAATAGGCGGCAAGCTGATCAGCGCCGCGCATCGCCTTGATTCGTTCGGCGAATCGAGTGGCTCGGAAATCGTTCACCGCCTTTTCGCGCTTGGCTTTTTCCTCCTCGTACGCGCCCGTCTGTTTGGGATCGGCACCGGCGCCGATGACCGGCAGATCCTTGGGCTCCTCGCTCGAAGCATAGACGCCGTAAAGCGCGTAGTAGTCCTTGGTCGGGATCGGATCAAACTTGTGGTCGTGGCAGCGCGCACAGGCAACGCTCATGCCCATGGTGCCGCGGCCGAGCACGTCGATACGATCGTCGATGATGTCGTTGATGTTGTTGATGAAACGCCGACCGACGGTGAGGAAGCCGAGGGCCGCAAGCTGCGGCTTGTCGTCCGGTGCGATGCGATCAGCGGCGATCTGCAATTGCAGGAAGCGATCATACGGCAGGTCGTCGTTGAAGGCTTTGATCACCCAGTCGCGGTAGGTGTAAGCATAGGGATACGCTCGGTCCTCTTGGAAGACGTAGCCCTTGGTATCCGCATATCGCGCGACGTCGAGCCAATGCCGGCCCCAACGCTCGCCATAGGCCGGCGAAGCGAGCAGACGGTCGACCACTTTGGCGAAGGCGTCGGGCGATGAGTCGGCCTCGAAAGCGGCGACTTCATCAATGCTCGGGGGCAGACCGGTGAGGTCGAAGCTGGCGCGGCGCAGCAGGGTCCGCTTGTCGGCCATGCCCGCCGGCGCGATCTTCGTCGCTTCCAGCTTGGCGAGAATGAAGCGGTCGATGTCGGTCTTGACCCACGGCGTCTTTTTGACGGTGGGCACTGCTGGCGACGTCACTGGCTGGAAGGCCCAATGAGCCTTTGATTGTCCCGCGATGGCCGAACCGGGCTTGGGTGCCTGGTCGCCGACCCGTGGATCGGGCGCACCCATCTTCACCCACGCCTCGAAATTTGCGATCACGGTCGGTGGCAGCTTCTCCTTCGGCGGCATTGAGTTGTCGTCGTTGGCGTAGCGGATGGCCTCGATCAGCTTGCTCTTTTCAGGGTCGCCCGGCGTCAGCACCACGCCGTCGTTGCCGCCCTTGAGGACGCCCTCCTTGCTGTCGAGGTAGAGTCCGCCCTTCAGCTTCTTCTTTCCCTCGGCCTCGACTGAGTGGCAGCCGTAGCACTTCTCAGCCAGGACCGGGCGGATCTTGGTCTCGAAGAAATCGATCGCCGCTGCGTCATCAGCCGCATGAACGGCAAGGCCCGACATGAGCAGGACCGATGCAAGAAAAGCAATCGGCTTAGTCGTGTGGATGATCAAGGGGAATTCCATTTTGAGATCCTGGTTAAGGAGAGCATTGTTTTAGCGTTTACAGCTTGAGTAGACTCAGTATTCAACCTCTTTGTTCCTGATCTTTAAAACAAGAGTATGGACGCAACTGGTTTCGACACCGGCACTTCGGCCTTGCCGGTCAGCGGGCTGAGGGCAAGGCAGGCGGCAGCGAGGATGGCGAAGCGCGAAGTGGCAGTGATCATGGGCTTGAGCGGTCTTCCACTGACCTCGAAATCAACCCCGCAGTTCCACCCGATTCATTGCAGGATTTCGTAGATCACTTGCGAGATATCAGTTCATGATTGAAGGGAGGCAAATCTTCCATGCAACTCCATATCGGTGATAGAATAAGCAGAATAGTTTAAGGAAACAATTTTAAGTGCGAAAAAAGCCCCGCCATGACTGGCGGGGCTTTTTTGTGATCCTTTGGGATCTCAGGCGAGGAGGTGCTTGACGGTCTCGTATTCACCGACGAGTTCTTCGTTGGTGCCGGCGATTTTCTTCTTGCAGAATTCGGTCAGGGTGAAGTCTTTGATGACTTGGTATTTACCGGGGGCGGTGGTGACCACGGGCATGCCGGCCCAGACGTTGGGGCTGAAGCCGTAGAGGCCTTCGGAGCTGACCGCGATGGAGTGGATTTTGCCGGGAGTGTTGAGGTCGCGGACATGGTCAGTCAGAGCATTAGCGGCGGAGGCGGCAGAGGACAGGCCGCGGGCGGCGATGATGGCGGCGCCGCGCTTGCCGACGGTCTCACAATAAGCGCCTTCGAGCCATTCCTTGTCGGTGATCACTTCTGTGGCCTTGCGGGCGCCGATGCGGGCGAAGGGGAAGGCGGGGTACATGGTGGGCGAGTGGTTGCCGAAGATGAAGGTGTTGCTGACTTGTTCGACGCCGACGCCGGCCTTGAGGGCGAGCTGGGCTTTGGCGCGGTTTTCGTCAAGACGGACCATCGCGGTCCAGTTGGTCTTGGGGACGCGCTTGCACTGGCTGGCGCCGATCATGGCGTTGGTGTTGCAGGGATTGCCGACGACGACGACTTTGCAGTCGGCGGAGGCGACGGCGTCGATGGCTTTGCCTTGGCCGACGAAGATGGCGCCGTTGTCTTTCAGAAGGTCAGCGCGCTCCATGCCGGGGCCGCGGGGCTTGGAGCCGACGAGCAGGGCCCAGTCAGCGTCTTTGAAGCCGAGCATCGGGTCGGAGGTCTGGATGATTTCGCGAACCAGCGGGAAGGCGCAGTCTTGCAGTTCCATGACGACGCCATTGAGGGCGGCGAGAGCTTTTTCGTTGGGGATTTCGAGAAGCTGGAGGATAACCGGGGTCTCGGGGCCGAACATCTGGCCGGAGGCGATACGGATGAGGAGGCTGTAGCCGATTTGGCCGGCGGGACCAGTGACTGCGACGCGGACGGGTTTGGACATATATGCTCCTGGGGTTGGGGTCTTTGAAATTAGAGTCGCGTGAGCACGGGTCAAGCCCCCATTGAAGTTGGAAAGCTGCCCTTTTTTTATGATGACAGCAAATTCTCAGAAACGTAAAAAACTTGCAGATTTTCTCCAGAAGGCATCTTGACGGCAAGGGAGCTGAGGATATCCTATGGACCGCTGCTCGGGTGGCGAAATTGGCAGACGCGCTAGATTCAGGTTCTAGTGGGTAACACCGTGGGGGTTCAAGTCCCCCCTCGAGTACTTCTAGGAGCCGATCCGCAAGGATCGGCTCCTTCTTTTTATGCTTTTCGGCGCACTTCCTGCGCTGTTCCGATTCAAGCCAATTCCGGAGGTGACCGATGACTGCTTTCAAGCACCGCGACGACTTTATTAAAGCCGTTGGCCCTGGTAAATTCAAGATCGGCTTCGCCGGCTTCGCCACCTGCGGCAAAACCTCGGTCGCGCAAGCACTGCAAGTCCGCCTCGGCAAGCTCGGCCTCGAGTCGCAAATCCTGTCCTTTGCCACCCCCCTGAAGGATCTCTGCCGCAAAGAGTTCTTCTGGGACGGCAGGAAAGACGAAAAAGGCCGTCATCTCCTGCAGGAAATCGGCTGCGCCGCCCGTCATTACCGGGCCAGCATCTGGCTCGATAAATGGCTCGCCGCCGCCGATGCCAGCCCCGCTGACGTGGTGATGTGCGACGACGTTCGTTTCCCCAACGAGATTACCACGGTTCGCGGCACCGGCGGTATCATCATCCGCCTCAACGCCCCCTGGGCGGTCTCCGACGGCCATGAGTCGGAAAAACTGCCTCCCGATGGCGATATTTACGACATCGTTGTCGATACCGATGGCAAAGGCACGGTGGAAATCGTCGCCGAAGAAGTCTGGCAACAGCTCGGCCGGATTTTATCGGCGCGAAAATAAAAGACCAACTGGGACACAACTGGGACACAACTGGGACACAACTGGGACACAACTGGGACACAACTGGGGAAGCTCAAAAACGCAAAAGCCTACCTAAATACCCAGACGCCTCAGTTTGAGCTTGCGCTCACCGCAGCGCGGTCGAAGCTGGCTTAGCCCAGGGCAGCGCCCTGGGTCAGATTTTCGGGCTGGGGCTCGCCTCGCGGAGCGAGCGCAGGATTGACGCGACCTGAGTTATCTGGGTATTCAGGAAAGCCTAAGCCAGCCCGCGCTCCGCCGCACTCCACGCTTTCCAGGGGTGTTTGGCCAGAGCCGAATTGCGGTATTGGACTTCGGCGCTGACTTCCCGTCCAAGCCAGGCGGGGCGGAGGAAGGTCTCCGATTCAGCTCCGAGTTCAATTTCAGCCACTACTAAGCCGAGATTCTCGCCCTCGAAGACATCGATCTCCCAGAGATGATCGCCCCAAGGGATGCGGTGGCGGCGCTTACTGATCGGTGCCTCGGCGCATAAAAGCATCATGGCTTCGGCGTCGGCTTCAGGAATTTCGTATTCAAATTCGGCCCGGCTGAGGCCAGCCGCATCGCTGCGTCCCTTGACTGTCAACCAAGCCCGTCCTTCGCCGCGACGGACGCGCACGGTGGCGCCGCCTTTCGCGAGATAGCCTTGGCACAAGAGCTCCCCGGCAACGGCCTCCCAAGGGCGGCCGATCACGAGGAATTTTCTTTCGATTTCGATCGCCATGATTCAGCTCTTGTTGTGCGAGCCGTCGCAACGCGGGCCATTGCCGGTGCGGCCGCAGGCGCAGAGCCAGGCGGCTTCGCTGGTCTCCGGCTTGAAGACCATCGGGCTGATGCCGCTGCCGCGGTGTGAACCGTCGCAGAAGGGAGCGGATTTCGACTGGCCGCAGCGACACCAAGCATAAGTGGCGCCAGCGACGAGATCGGTTTTGATCGGGGATTTAGCAGACATGGCAGACTCCGGGGTTGAAAGCTTAGGACGCACTAAGACAAGATCGTCCGGACTAGGTCCCCTGCAAGGGGCTGGACAAGAAGCTCCGCACCATCAGATTAGAGCATGAGTGAGACCTTTAAAATTCCCTGTCCCCATTGTTCCCGCCGCCTTGAGCTGCGGCATGAACATGCTTTTCAGAAAGTCGTCTGCCCCGCCTGCGGCCGCGATTTCAAGGTCAACCTGCCTTTTGGCAATTATTTCCTCGCCGATGAAGTCGGTCGCGACTCCTTCAGCTCATTGCACACTCTGGTCCGCGAGGGTGGTGCGACCCCCTTACTTCTGCGTCGCCTTCTGCCCGAATTTGCCAGCCAGCCGGACATGCGAAACATCTTCCTGAAAACTGCCTTGATGTTGGCGGACACGAAACACCCCGCGCTGCTGCAGCCGGTCAAGGTGGAGACCATTGAGGGCGCTCCTTGCGCCCATTATCTGATGCCGGGAGCGGAGAGCCTGAAGGAGCGGATGGCGAAAGGCGCGGTCCCCCTGGCCAAGGCCTTGCAGTTGATGCTAGACGTCACCTCGCTCTTCGAGAATCTCGATGAGCTCGGCTTGGTGCACGGCAGTCTGCGTCCGAGTCAGCTGCGTTTTGACCAGCACGGCAATCTCCGCGTCTTTGACCTTCATCTCGGCGCGACGCTGCTGCAATCGGCACGTTCGAACGGACGCTCCGAGCGGCTGCTCATTCCCAATCGCGGCTATGCGGCTCCCGAAGTGGTGAGGGGAGAAGCCCCTAGCCGATCGTCTGACACTTGGAGTTTAGGGGCGATTTATTTCGAAGTGCTGACCGGCCGTCGCCCCTTCTTCTCTGCTCGCATGGAGGATGAGTTGGAGCTTTGCCTCGGCGGCGTCTGCGACTCCCCGCGTCAAATGAATCCGAAAATTCCCCTGCTCCTCAGCGATCTGGTGATGGCCATGATGTCCCCGAAGCTCGCGGATCGCCCCGATCACGGCCATATTCTGGAACTTCTGCAGCGGGTGATGGACGAGCTCGAAAGTGGCGAAACCTACCGTCGCGAAGTGGGGGAAATCGCGGGAACTCCCATTCCGACCACAAAAAAAGGCTGCCTGCCTTTGCTGTTGCTTGGCGCGACACCCCTGTTCTGGCTGCTTAGCCGCTAACCTTTTCAGCTGGTAAGCAGGCTTTGAAACTCCCGCAGTCGATAAGGCTTCTCCAGGAAAGAGATGTCCTCGCGGCGAGCCAAGGCGGCGGCGGCTTCGGGATCTCGCGAAGCGCCGATGACCAGCTTCATCGTCGGGCGGGTGAAGCGGATCAGCATGATGTTATCGGCCAGCTTGGGATGGCCATCGGCATCGACGATGGCGACATCATAATTCTGGTCCTGATCTTGCAGGCGCTCCATCAGCTGTTCCGGCGTGTTGACCAAGCGGAACCGGCAAGTTGGGAGCATCGCGGCCATGTCTTCGAGGACGCGCCGGAGATTGGCATCAGGTTCTTGAATGATGATCAGTCGCGGAGCTTCAGGCGACGCCGGAGCCACGGAGGCCGCGCGTCCCGACATGCCCGGGACCTGGAAGCCGATCGCTTGCGGAGAGCTCATTTCTCCTTCGATGAAGATCTGGCCACCGGCATCATTGACCATGCCTTCGGCGATCATCACCCCGAGGCCGAGCGCGGCTTCGCTCGGGTGACCGCGGAGGAAAATCTCGCTTCCCAATGGTGCTTGACTGAGGCGGACCTGGCCACGGAGATAAACTCCCGGAAGGCAGCCCATCGCCGAACCGGCGGGATGCGGTGTTTCAGCGCACAGGGCAAAATTGAGTGACAATTCTTGGCCCGGGTGGGCCTGTGCCATAGCCGCGACATGATTGACTAAAATCTGTTGGAAGTTGACCGGGTTGATCAATACGCTGCCATCGATAAATTTTTCAGGGACGATCAAAGGGCTGCGGCCAGCGGCATTGCGAAGCAGAGCCTGGCAGGCCCGCAGGACGGTGTCGACCGGCACAGCGAGAATCTGTTCGTCGTTATTACGGGCGAAATCCAGTACTTGTGAAATCACATGCGAGGCGCGGCGGCTGGAATTTTCGGCCGATGTGATCAAGCCTTCTGAGCTTCGGCTATCGCCGAGGCGAAGCAGGGACAAGGAGCCGAGGAGGCCACCGAGGATGTTGTTGAGTTCATGCGCCATGCTGCCGGCGATGCGGGACAGGCTTTCCATTTTTTGCGATTGACGCAAATGGCGCTCCATCTTCTCCTCTTCAGTGACGTCGCGGGAGGACAGGAAGATCAGCGGCGTTTCGCCGCAATGGGCATCATTCAAAGGGGTGGCGCTGATGATGTAACTACGCCCCTGAACATTGATCCGTCCGCCGCTGGGTTTGCCGGAGCCGCGGCTTTCGAGAAACTGATCACGGCCGAGGATTAAGGAAATGTCGAGCGGCACTGCGGCCAGGAAATCAAGGTCGTTCTCCGGATGGGAGAGTGATTTACGCGCTTTGGCATTGGCAAAGGCGAGGCGCCCATCGCGGCGGAGGGCGAGCAGGGCATCCGGCAAAGCGTCGAGTGCCGCTTCGACCATTTCCAAGACGCGGGTCTCGGCAAGGCGAGTGTCGGCGAGGCGGAGCTGGGTCCGGATGCGGGCGCCGAGTTCGCGGCCGGTGGCGAATTTGTTGACATAGTCGGAACCGCCGACGTCAAAGCATTTATCGACGATTTCCTGCGAATCGACGGCGGTGACGAAGATCAAAGGGATCTGTGCCGCGCCGGGGATCTGCTTGAAGCGGCGGCAAGATTCGAGGCCGTCGATGAGCGGCATCATGACATCCATCAAAACGATGTCAGGCAGGCCTGAGGAGCTGATCACCCGTTCTGCGTCGTTCCAGGACGAGCCGGTGAGAATGTCAAAACCCTGGCGGGCGAGCAGGACTTCGAGATAACGAAGTTGCGCCGGGGTGTCGTCGACGATGAGGATGCGGGGAGACTTGGCGGAGCTCATCAGAGTTTCTTCAGTCGGTCTTCGGCGCTGGCGATCTCGGTAATCCGCAAGCCGAAATTGTCGTTGATCACTACCACTTCTCCTTTGCCGATGAGGATGTCATTGACCAGAAGGTCGATGCTTTCGCCGGCCATGCGGTCGAGTTCGACCACGGTTCCGGGGCTAAGGCTGAGCAGTTCGCGGATGGTCATGTTGGTGCCCCCGAGTTGCACTCGGGCCTGGACGGAGAGATCGTAGATCCGTTCAAGGTTGCGTCGGCCACCATCGCCTGCGGAGGGCGAGGGGTTGACCGGGGCGAATTCGGCTTTGGCAGCGTCGTTGCCGGGCATAAGTCAGGTCTCCATGGGTTCAGGGCTGGGGGCTACCCAGCAACTTATCGATAAGATCAAGGCGGGTTTTGGCTTCGGCATTCTCGAGGATTTTGACCGCGAGTTTTTGTCCGGAGCGGCCGGGGCGGACGGTGCAGAAGCTGTCGCGACCGACACTGAGGGTGAGGGGCTCGCCGGCGCGGGTGCCGAGGATGACGACATCGCCGACGCTGAGCGATTCGAGTTCGCGCGAGGTCAGGCTGAGGCGTCCGAGGTCGACCGAAACCGGCAGAGGCATGTCGGCAAGGACCGACATGATGTCCTTGCGATAGTCTTTAGGGATCGATTTACCGTAATAGCCGGTGGCGGTGAAGCTCCTGGCGTCGAGGCCGCTGAGCAAGGTCTGGACCATCGGCAGCGGGTAGGCGATATTGATCAAGCCGCTGGCGTTGCCGATCTTGCAGACGATGGTAACGACCACCATCGGGGCTTCGGCGGGGGCCGACTGGACCATTTCGGGATCGCTCTCGGTGCGGACGGTGGTGAAAGAGCCCTCCACCACCTCGTTCCAGACAGCGGCGACGTTCTCGGTGATCACTTGGAGAAAGGGTTCAATGACCGAGTATTCAATCTCGGTCATGATGCGGACTTCGGTCTGGACATCGCCCTTGCCGCCGAGGAGAAGGTCGAGGACGCCGTAGATCAGGGGAAGTTTGAATTCCATCACGCCGGTGCCGGGTAGAGGCTCCATGGTGAAGAGCTCGATGTGGGTCGTCCGATCCATCATCTTGACGAATTCCTGGTACAGGATTTGGTCGATTGAGGCGACTGACACTTCCAAGTTGGAGCGCATCAGCAAAGAGAGTCCCGCCTGGACCTGGCGGACCAGCTGCTCATGCATTGAGTTAAAGCCGCGCAGGCGTTCTTTACTGATCAAATTGGGGCGGCGGAAGTTATAAATTTCGACCTGGCCGGCCCCGTCAGCATCTTTATCCTGAGCATCCAAATCCAATTCGCCCTTCTGCATGGCGGTCAGAAGGGCGTCGATTTCATCCTGAGAGAGAATACTAGCCATGATGGCGGACTCCTGGATCGTTGATTCCCCGGCAATCTGCCTGCGAGCGCCGGATATTCCATCTCTCCACCCTTACTGGATGAAGAAGTCCTCAAAGTAGGCATCCTGGACATGCCCCTCGACTTTCGGCGCCTGCTTATTCTTGAGCTCGTTCATCGCTTTGGTGAGGATCCCTGCGATCCGAGGTTTGGCATTTGGCGTATCGAGTTCATCGAGCGTCATATTGCCCATGATTTCCAGAAGTTTGGCATTCGCCTGACTGAGCAAGTTGACCGATGGGGCCCCGCCGGCGCCTCCATGCGCATCTCCGCCCGCTTTCTTCTTCATAAAAAGATGAGAGACTGCTTCTTCTGGCTTTCCATCCGGCGCCGGATCAACCTTAAGCGTCACCTGGAAAACTAAGAAGCGAGTTCCCTTGGTGCCGGAGACGTTACACTTCAATGATGGCAATTGGATTTCTTCAAAGAGCGGCTTGGCGTGCTCCTCCTTAGTCACCGTCTCGGCCTGTTTTTCCACCGGGTTGTAGGATTTGAGAACAAAGAGGGTGATGGCCGGGGTCAGGACGATCACCAGGATGGCCAGAATGGCGACCACCAGGATGAGTTTTCCTTCCTTCGACTTTTTGACCTCGATATCGCTCGGGGCTTCGGCTTTTTTGGGATCTTCTGCCATGGGGCACCTCGGAGTTGGAAGACATGCCCGGCGAGGCCGGGAGGGATAGCGGCTTTAGGACTTATCAGCGTTTCATGTTGATGACGGTATTGAGAAGTTCGTCAGCAGTGGTGATGGTCTTCGAGTTGGCAGTGAAGGCCCGCTGGGTGATGATCATCTTGGTGAACTCGGAAGTCAAGTCGACGTTGGACTGCTCGAGAGCTCCTTGGCGGAGATAGCCCGAACCGGTAGCACCGGGAACTTCCGGGTCGGTGGTGAAGGGCATGGACTCGGCGGTCTCAGTGAACATCTGCGCATCTTTCTTGATCAGGGCATTCTGGTTAAGAAAGCGCCTCAGGCCGACATGACCGTTGACCACGGTGACGGTGGCGGGCAAGGCGGTGACGTCGCCGTTGGCGGCGAAAGCGAATGAAGCTGGGCGCTCTTGGAAGGTCAGCGGTCCGGCGAGTGCTCCGGCGACATCGGCCGCGCCTTGCAGGATGGCGCCGTTGGGGCGACTGAGAACGAATTCCGGCGGGGTGGCGCCTTTGTTGGCGGGGTTTTCCACCAAGGAGAAATCTCCTGCCCGGGTCAGGTAGGAAGTACTGCCCTGAACCACCGAGAGATAGCCTTCGCCGATGACAGCCAAATGCCCGGGCTGAAGGTCATCCTTGATTTGGCCGCCGGCGAAGTCGGTGACCGTGCCGGAAACCGTGACGCCGACACCGGGTTGGACGCGGCTGCCGTCGCCGCCGGGTGAACCGACGTTCGGGCTCATGTTTTCGAACATGCTGACATCGCTGTTCTTGAAGCCGGTGGTGGTGGAGTTGGCGATGTTGTTGCCAATATGAAGGAAGCGGACCGACTGGCCTGACATACCTTGAATGGCGGTGTTGAGTGCGGCGGAAAGACTCATGGCGTGACTCCTTTTTCAGTTCTGGTGCAAGTTTTAGAATGAGTGCGGCCCCATCACGGGGCGGTGACGGGGGCGGGGGCGATTTCAGTGATCTTGTCGGCCGGCACCTCGATGCCGTTGATGACGGCCTGAAGGGCGCCGTCTTTGATCGTGACTTTTTCGACTAGGCCAGACTGCGACACGCCCTGGGCGTCGGACCACGATGCTTTTTTGCCAATCAGGTTGCCGGCGCCGCCGAGCTGCGAGCCAGTCAGCATGGTGCCGAGGTTTTTATTAACGTCCTGCATCTGTTCAAGCGAGCTGAACTGCGCCAGCTGAGCGACGAATTCAGCATTGGACTGCGGGTTGAGGGGATCCTGGTTCTGCATCTGGGCGACGAGAAGCTTGAGGAAGGAGTTTTTCCCTAGCTCGGAATTGCCGCCTGGAGTGGCGGCTTGAGCCGAAATGGGGCTGGGTGACTGTACGGCTTCGATCATGGCGGAAGCTCCTTGCTGAGGGTTTGAGGGCTGTCTGATGGAAAAGGATTGCAAACCCCGTGCCAAGGGATCCTCGTGAGGCCGTTTGAGCTCGTGAGATCCAAACTCGGAAAACAATTCCATCGATCAACGATAAAAACTTCCTGCAGAGCTTGCAGAGAAGGGGTGATCCATCGTATCTTAGATCACACAAGTGAGTCTGAATCGCCTAGGGGGATCTTCATGAACGGTGAGAAACTGGAAGGGATGAAAATCCTGATCGTCGATGACCAGCCGCTGTCGGTCAAACTCCTCGAGACGCTTCTCAGCTCGAAAGGATTCGCCTGCTCTTGCGTCAACAACGGCCCCGCCGCCTTGGCGCATCTCGAAAAGAGCACCCCCGACCTGGTGCTCCTCGATGTCATGATGCCGGGGATGAGCGGCTTCGAGGTGGCGGAAAGCATGCGCGCCGACCCGCGCTTCGTCGACATCCCGATCATCTTCGTCACCGCTCGCGATGATGCCGAGACGATCAACCAATGTTTCACCTCCGGCGGCAATGATTACGCTTCCAAACCTATCCGTATCTATGAAGTTCTCGCCCGGGTTCGGCTCCAGCTCAGCGCCTATCTCAACCTGCGCCGCGCCAAAGCCAGTGAAAGTGCCCTGCGCCAAAACAAACAATTCTTGAAAGCGGTGATCGACGAGTCGCCTGCGCACGTCTTCGTTCTCGATTCTGAAGGCATTTGGCTCCTCGCCAGCAAATCCTTCTCCAGCTTCTTCCATTCCTCGCCGGAAGATCTACTCGGACGTCACTGGAGCCACCTGGTCGACCAGAACCGCGCTGCCTACAGCCAAATGGAGCAGATGATCGCGCCGAACGCGCTCATCATCGCCAGCAACCAGCCGCGGCTCTCCACCGAAGAGCGGATCATCACCCTCCAAGGTGAAGAATTCTGGTTCCTCACCTCCCGCATCCCGCTCACTTTCGAAGGCCTCCACTGTGTTCTCTGCATCAGCCTCGACATCACTCAGATGAAGGTCATGCAGTCGGAGAAAAATCGCCTCCAGGATCAACTGGCGCAATCTCAGAAAACCGAACTCATCGGCACCCTCGCCGGCGGCATCGCTCACGACTTTAATAACATGCTCGCCGTCATCCTCGGCTACAGCGACCTCGCCCGCAGCACCCTGCCGAAAGACGCCAAACAGATCAAGCACTTGGAAGAAGTCATCCGCGCCGGCAACCGCGCCAAAGACCTGGTGAAACAAATCCTCAACTTCAGCCGCCAGACCGAACAGCAACACGTCGATGTCAGCCTCTCCGTCCTTCTTAAAGAAGCCGCCAGGATGCTCAAGTCGACCCAGCCCTCAAATGTCAGCACCCAGCTCGACGTCCACCCCGACCTGAGCTTCATCCGCGGCGACCAGACTCAGATCCACCAGATCCTGATGAATCTCTGCGTCAACGCCAACCACGCCATGCCCGATGGCGGCGTCCTGAAAATCAGCGCTCATGACCTTCCCGGCGCCTCCAACAGCTGCTGCACCTGCGGCCAACAGCTCACCGGACGCACGGTTCACCTCGCCATCAGCGACACCGGCACCGGCATGAGTGAAGCGGTGAAACGGCGCATCTTCGAGCCTTATTTCACCACTAAGGAAGTCGGCAAGGGCACCGGCCTCGGCCTTGCGGTTGTTCTCGGTATCATCACCCAGCACCGCGGTCACATCTGCGTCGATACCGAAATCGGCCGCGGCACCACCTTCCACATCTACCTGCCAGCCTCGACCTCCGAGACTCGGCAGGAAAAAACCAACGCCAATCTCGATGCCGTCGTCACCATGGAATCGGCCCGCATCCTGGTCGTCGACGACGAGCCGATGGTGTCGGAAATCACCGCCGAAACCCTCAGCCTTCGCGGCTACCGACCGGTCGTCTTCAATAGCTCCAAAGCCGCCTTGGAACACTTCCGCCAGAATTCCATGGATTTCGACCTGATCCTCACCGACTACATGATGCCGGAAATGCGCGGCGATGTCCTGACTCACGAAATTCACAAAATCCGCCCCACCATTCCGGTGATCATGGCCACCGGCTACTCCAATAACCTGACCCGTGACGCCGCCCTCGAACTCGGCATCGCCCAAGTCATCATGAAGCCTGTGCTTGCCGAAGAACTCCTGAAAAACGTCAAACAGTGCCTCGAGGGCACCCGCGCCTAATCAGGGCTGCGTCCGTCCCTGATGCCAAAAAAGCCCTGCCGGAGACGGCGGGGCTTTTTCACTAGAAGTCGTCGAACAGCAGCTTTTGCTTCGGCAGGCAAAATTCTCACACCGCCTTCGAGAAGCTTCGGACCCCAGACTGGTAATGCGCATCAAAGCAGGCGGCGATGTTGCGGACAAAGAGCTGGCCGGCGGGAGTCACGGCGACTTCGCTAGCGGTGTTGACGGCCAAGTCGTTGAGCAGGAACCACGACAGCGATTCGCGATCGGCAGCAAAATAACTATCGAAGTCGAGAGCAAAGCGCTGTTGGAATGCGGCTTTCGACACCCGTCCCTGGCACATCAGATCGTGAATGACGGAATGGCGGATGCGGTCTTCCTCGGTGGAGACGCAGCCGTGGAACTCGGCCTTTTCGGGAGCGGCGCTGAAGACTTGGTAATCGTCGATCTCGCGTGGGTTCTGCCAGAAGACGCCATCGGCTTCCGAAATGGAAGAGACGCCGAGACCGAGGCAGGCGCGGGTGGATTGGGCGGTGTAGCCCATGAAGGTGCGGTTCATGCGACCTTCGCGGCGGGCGCAAGCCAGCTCGTCACTCGTCAGGGCGAAGTGATCCATGCCGACTGCTTCATATTCGGCGGCGAGGAAGGCCTCGCGGGCGGCAAGAAAGATCTCCAACTTCTCCTCGGTGCTCGGCATGTCGTCGTCGCGGATCAGCTTCATGTGAGCTCGTTGCGCCGGCAAATGCGCATAGGAGAAAAGCGCGATGCGTTCGGGACGCAGGGTCAGAGCCTTGGCGACGGTGTCGGCGAAGGTCTCCTTGGTCTGTTTCGGCAGGCCGTAGATGAGGTCGAAATTGAGCGAGTCGAAATCGAGCTGGCGGATGCGGCTGCAGAGCGCCGCTACCAGTTCGAAGGGCTGGATGCGGTGGATGGCCTCTTGGACCTGCGGGTCGAAATCCTGGATACCGAGGCTGAGGCGATGACAGCCGAGATCGCGCAGGGTTTCCAACTGACCTTCTCTGACGGTGCGGGGATCCAGTTCGACGGCGAAGGGGATAGTGCGGGGCGCATCGAAAAGTCGGCGGCAGAAGCCATCGAGGCGGCGCATCTGTTCGGGAGTGAGAAAGTTCGGGGTGCCGCCGCCCCAATGGATCTCGGCGAGGCGAAGCCCCGGTGCGGCGCGGCTCCACGCTTCCGCTTCGGCTTCAAGCTGATCGAGATAGGCATCGGCGGCGGAGGTCTGCTTGCGGATGACGGTGTTGCAGCCGCAGTACCAGCACAGGGACTGGCAGAAAGGGATGTGGACATAGAGAGCGGCTTGGTCGCCTTGGGCGGCGATGGCAGCGAGAGGACGGGCAGCTTCGGCGAAACTGACGCGGTTCTTCCAGGCCGGCACGGTCGGGTAAGAGGTGTAGCGCGGCACGGGAATATTCAGTCTCTTCAGCAGGTGGTTCATGGCGGCCTCGTCGGGTTGAAAAAAAACGGGGACGGAGTTTTGTCTCCGCCCCCGATACGGATTAGAACTTAAAGATGAAGTCGATGGTGTGGCGGTCAGCGAAGATGCCTTCATCCTTCTGGCTGAGTGGGGTCTGCCAGATGTAGCCCATGCTCAAATTCTCGGTGAATTTGTAGCGGAAGCCGAGGCCGATGTCGAAGTAGTTCTGGCCCTGGGTATCGGAGGTGCCGAGGGAGGCGAGGTCGACGCCTTCGATGTTGGAGGAGACGGCGTCGACGGGAACGGTCTTGGTGTGCAAGGCGTCGGCGGTGGCCTTGTCAAGAGTCAGGCTGCTGTTGGAGCCGTTGCCCGAGCGCAGGACGTGGTGCCAGTTCATTTCGATGAGGGGGAAGAAGCTGTCTGTGACGGCGTAGTCGAAGTGCAGGCTGGCGTCGTTCCAGGTCGCCTCATCGGAGGGAGAGAAGGGGATGCGCAGGCCTTCATAGGCGAGGACATGGAAGCGACCGAAGGCTTTGCCGTAGCTGAGGAAGGGGTTGAGGTTGCCGTCGCCGCTTTCCTGCAGCAGGGCGTTGCCGCCGGTGGGGACTTCGACGCGGAGGCCGGCGCTGAGGATCTGGCCCGATTCCTCATCGCGGTAGATGGTGCCTTTGACGCCGAGGGCGAGGTTGGCGAAGCCTTCTTCGTGATCGAGGGTGTGATCAGGATTCATGAAGCCGTAGCCGTCTTTGGTGGCGATGAAGGAGAAATCTTCATTGAAAGCGTAGCGCAGCTGAACAGCGAAGTGATCGAAGTGACCGCCAAGTTTCAGCTTGCCGAGTTTGGTGTCGATGGTTTCATGCAAGCGCTGATGGATGAAGATCGGGCGGATCTCGGTCGAGTTCAGCGGCGATTCGAACAGGGTCGGCAACGACACCGGGTCGATGAAGCCGGACCAGATGTCGGACTTGTGCGCGGGAGCCTGGGTGGGAACGGCCTTTTCTTGGGCGGCGGCGCTGACGGCGAGAAGAAGAGCGGCGGAGCAGAAAATTTTCATCAGGAGATTCCTTTTTTGCGTGATTCCGGGCTGGTGACCAGCACCCGAGGTTGAAATACAGCAAAAGCGCCGAAAGGAGCCTGAGACCAGCATATAACTCATTTGTCTTAAAAGCAATAAAAAAAATAATCTGCAGCAAATCATCCGAATGCGTAGGCAGCAAAACAGCAGCGAGCGCAAATCCGAGAAAGCCTTGGCTAAAATCCTTGCAGCCCTTGTCAAGGGGCGAGAAAAACGCAATGTGGGGGACCATGAATAATCACACCCCCATCACTCTGGCCGGAGAGAATTCCGTCCCCCTCGCTCTCGGCCGCTGGACGAGCGATCTCTCCACCTTGGCCAGCCTTGGCGCCCAGCTGCCCGGCGGCTCTCTGCTGGCCTTCGGTCGCCAGCTCTGGTCGCAGCTCAGCAACGGCCAGATGCCCCCCGGCCTCTTCGACCTGCGCGAAAGCGCCGGACTGAAGCTCCTCGGCGACGATCTGCTGATGCCCTCGACCAGCGGCTTCGACGCCACCCCCGTCAGCTTCTCCACCGCCGCCAGCGGCAACAGCAGCGGCATCTCCGATGACGAGCCCGATTTCGAAGACGGCAGCTACCTCTTGGCCCTCAAGGGAAGCGACATCCCCGTCCTCACCGCTCCTTGCGGCGTCGAAAGCCGATTGGGCCGCTGCGGGCCGGACGGCCTCGCCCTCTTCCTCAGTTCCGACTTCATCGCTCTCGAGGATCTCGCCGATGCGGCCGCCCGGGTCGGCAACGGCCTCGAAGCGGCGCTTTTCTTCGCGCCCTCGCCTCGCCTGAGCCAACAGCTCAGCGACAAATTGCGCGACAAGGAACGCATCCGCGATCCCTTCGCCGAAATCCGCAGCTGCTGAGGAGATCCGACCATGGTCTGGCAGGAAATTTTCATGATCCGCCGTGGCGCCCACCCGGTGCCCAAATACGTCGTCCCCGAACCCTTCACCTTGCGCAATTACTGCGTCGGCGACGAAGAGAACTGGTTCCGTATCTACAAAGCGGCAGACAACTACAACCGCATTTATTCCAGCATGTTCCGGGAATACTTCGGAGCCGATCAAGAGCTCCTGGCGCGCCGCCAGTTCTACCTCTGCGACGCCGAGGGCACGGCCATCGGCACCGCCTCGGCCTGGCTCAACCCGAACTTCCACGGCGAGGCCCTCGGCCGGGTCCACTGGGTCGCCATCCTGCCCGAATACCAAGGCCGCGGCCTGTCCAAGCCCCTGATCTCCGCCGTCTGCCAACGCCTGCTTGAATGCGGCCACCAGGACTCCTACCTGCGCACTATCTCGGTCCGGATCACCGCCATCCGCCTCTACCTCGGCTTCGGCTTCCTCCCCGATGTGCGCAGCCCGCACGACGCCGAGATCTGGCAAGGCATCTGCAAGCACATTCCTGATCTCGCCCTGCTCGACCCCTGGCGCTGATTTTTGCTAATTGTTCGGAATTAACACAAAGACTCTTGCGGTACGGCAAGGTTTAGGTTTATCATTGATATCAGGAAATCATCCTGACGGAGTTGCACCATGAGATTGCTACCCTTTATGCTTCCCGCCCTTCTCGTCCTGAGCGCCCAGGCTGGCGACAAGCGTGATCGCAGTGACATATCTCTGGAGGAACTTGAACACCTGACTCTCGCCTCGTCGTCAACCTTGACCGGCACCGAGCAACGCAAATTGCCGGCTTTGACCACCCTGATCGATCGCGACATGATCCGCCGCTCCGGCGCCCGCGACCTCCTCGAAGTCCTCAATATCTATGTCCCCGGCTTCCAGATGTACCGCCATCCCAATCGCAATCTGTCCTGGGGTACCCGCGGCGTCGACAGCGCCGTGAAATACGTCATCCTCGTCAACGGGCGCAAGATGAATGACAACTGGGTCCACGGCGCCATCTCCGAAACCCTTTTCCCGACCCTCGGTGACATCGCCTCGATCGAATATGTCAACGGCCCCGGATCCGCCCTTTACGGCTCCGGCGCCATCGGCGGCGTCATCAACATCCGGACACTTGACGCCAGCGACTTCCTTAATGGTCAAGAGCAAGCCGGCTTCATGCGGATCTCGCAAGGCTTCATCAACCAGACTCGATGGACCGAGGCCTACTACGCCCGCAAACTCAACGAAAAAATGACCCTCGGCCTCTACGCCGGGCTCAATGATTTCGACGGCCTCAGCGACGACGATTCCGACTTCCACGGTGCCTACGGCTACAAAAATGCCGCCCCCGGGGAACGCTGGGATTACAGCCCAGACAACAACAAATTCAACGACACCGTGCGCCAGAAATTCGAGCTGCATCTCGATGCCGAAGAATTCCAGTCTTGGGTTCGATATACCCGAGCTATCGTCGGCTTCATGGACTTCTCGGCCGAAGCAAAAAATAACCCGGCCCTCTATGCTAAATCCCCGCCCTACTTTGGCATCCACGAAGAACAGTTCACTTGGCACAACGAGTTCACCAAGGAGCTCGACAACGACTACACCCTAAAACTCGAAGGCGGCTATCAGTGGTATCGCACCACGCAGCAACAAGTCTACTACTTCCGTCCCCTTTGCACTGACGCCCAGCAATTCTTCGGTCGCGCCACTCTGCTGAAAGACTTCAACGAGAACAATCACCTCGCCGTCGGCACAGAAATCCTCCGCGAGAACTTCACTCCCTTTCAAACCGGCACCCGCAAACCGGTCACCAACCTCTCCCAAGCCCTCTTCGCAGAATATCAGTGGAACATCCATGAAGACCTGACCTTCTTCGCCGGTGGCCGCTACGACCACGACCGATACACTGAGGACGATGGCTACGGGGTCGTCGGCAAATACAACGATCTGACCGGCGACAATCACCGCCCCGGTTTCGACATCGTCCCCCGCCTCGGCCTGGTCTGGACCCCGACCGACGAAGACACCATCAAGCTGCTCTACAACCAGGCGATGCGCGACATCCAATCCGAACAATTCGGTCGTAACGGGGCTAATAGTTCAAACCTGCCGATCCAAGGTCTGGGTGAAGACGAATTCACCGAGAACTACGAGCTCATTTACAGCCGAAAACTCGACGAAAGCTGGACCGGCACTGTCAACCTCTACTACAACGAAGCGGAAAACCTCGGCAGCATCAACGGCGACCCACGCCAATACGGCGTCATCGGCAAAAGCTGTGCTTGGGGCACAGGAGCTTCTCTCGAGTACCGCAACGAGGGCCACTTCTTCGGCCTGTCACACAACTACGACACCGTCACCGATTTCAACAGCTACCTTGATAAAGGCAACAACATCTTTGTTTTTGACCCTTACCCGAAGGGCATCGAACCGAAATACTGGAACTGGAGCCCGCATAGCAGCAAGCTCTATGGCGGCTGTACCTTGAGCGATCATTTCAGCGTAGATGGCAACATCCAAGTGCGTTGGCATTACGACGGCTTAGAAGAAGCCTACGATGGCGTACTCGCGGCAAAAAAAAGAGTTCTTCAAAACAACTATCCCAATACAGCTCAGGGTAATGCAGCCAAGAAAAGAGACACCGATTTTGCAGGGAAATTCGGCAGTTCTTATTCGAGTAATTTCGAGGACAACTTCGGTCCCAGCTACAACCTGAACCTCGGTGCCACCTGGAAGTTCAATGAAAGTCATTCGCTCCGCTTCGATGCCTACAACCTCTTGGCTCTCGTCGACCGCGACCTCAATACCATGCACACCTACAGCTACTTCGACTACTACACCATGCCCTTCTCCGTCGCCCTCACCTACGAATTCAAGTTCTGATCCGAAGCCACCACAAAAGAGGGAGCCAGACGGCTCCCTCTTTTCACTTTTTCCGAATTGGACTCAGGCCTTGTAAGCCTCGAAGAGCCAGGTCGAAAGATAGCGCTCGCCGGTGTCGGGCAGGATCACCACAATCTTTTTGCCGGCCATCTCGGGACGCGCCGCGACCTTCAGCGCTGCAGCCATCGCCGCACCGCAGGAAATGCCGCAGAAGAGGCCTTCTTCGAGGGCCAAACGACGTGCAATGTCGCCAGACTCATCATCGGTCACGGTGATCACTTCGTCGATGACTGCGCGATTCAAAACCTCAGGCACGAAGTTGGCTCCGATGCCTTGGATCTTGTGACGCCCGGCGATGCCTTGCGACAACAAGGGCGAAGTCGCCGGTTCGACCGCAATGATCTGGATGCCGGGCTTGCGCGCCTTCAGCACTTCGCCGCAACCGGTGATGGTGCCGCCAGTGCCGATACCGGCGACCAGGACGTCGATGGCGCCGTCGGTGTCGGCCCAGATTTCTTCCGCCGTGGTCTCGCGGTGGATCTTCGGGTTCGACGGGTTTTTGAACTGCTGGGGCATCCACGAATTGGCCACTTCGGTGAGCATGACTTCAGCACGGCTGACCGCGCCGGACATGCCGAGTGCGCCGGGCGTGAGTTCCAGCTTGGCGCCAAAAATCTTGAGGATCTGGCGACGCTCGGCCGACATCGTGTCGGGCATCACCAGGATGCACTGGATGCCGCGGACGGCGCAAGCCATTGCCAAGCCGATGCCGGTGTTGCCGGAAGTCGGCTCAATCACGATCATGCCAGGCTTCAGCGTACCATCGGCGATGGCGTCGTCGATCATCGCCTTGGCGATGCGGTCTTTGACGCAAAAACCAGGGTTGGCCGATTCTAGTTTCGCAATCACTTCGGCGCCCATGCCAGCGGCGAGGCGGTTGATGCGGACGAGCGGGGTTTTGCCGACCAGTTCAAGGACGTCATTTGCGATGCGAGCCATAGTGCCTCCAGGGTTGTTGTACGAACTCGCCCAAGATACTGGTGAAACTTGTGGGCACAACAGGCTGCCTCACCAAAGGCATCGTCCTACGCTAAAAAGAAAAAACCGCCGGTTTCCCGGCGGTTTTTGCGTTCTGCGCAAGTCGATCAGCTCTTGACCGCTTTGCCCTTTTTCAAGGTCAAGGTCGGGCGTTCGCCCTTTTCGACGCAGTCAGCGGTGATGATGACTTCGGCGACGTCGGTGCGTCCGGGGATCTCGTACATGATGTCGAGCATCAGGTTTTCGAGAATGGCGCGGAGGCCGCGGGCGCCGGTCTTCTTGGCGATGGCCTGACGAGCCAGAGCTCGCATGCCGCCGTCGTCAAAGACCAGTTTGACGCCTTCGAGGCGCATCAGTTCTTCGTACTGGCCGACGAGGGAGTTCTTGATGCTGGTGAGGATTTGCAGCATGTCTTCTTCGGTGAGCTTGTCGAGAACGGCGTGGACCGGCAGACGACCGAGGAATTCGGGGATCATGCCGAACTTGATCAGGTCTTCGGTTTCGCAGAGCTTGAGAACTGCTTCGGTCTCGGCATCCTTCATCAGACCCTCGTCAGTGCCAGCGAAGCCGATGGAGCGGCGGCCGAGGCGCTTGCGGATCTTCTCGTCGAGGCCGACAAAGGCACCCGAGCAGATGAAGAGGATGTTGGTGGTGTCGACCTGGATGAACTCCTGGTTCGGGTGCTTGCGGCCGCCTTTGGGCGGGACGTTGCAGACCGTGCCT
>JAYTMY010000253.1:0-3458 GCA_043748535.1 Lentisphaeraceae bacterium
CTCCAGCCCAGGGTTGGCGCCTCGCCTACCCTGGGGAGGAGACGATTTTGATTCCAAACCCCAAGGGGGTTTCGTCTCGTTCCGTGCGGCCGGGGAGCACCAGCGGGCCGAAACCCCCTTGGGGTTTGAGGACACTGGCAAGCCCCCGGGGTAGCTCATCGTTCCTCGTCGCAACCCCGGGCTGGCAGATGCAACCCCTTCGGGGTATAACCAAAGGTGCCAGTGGCTTCCCAATTCTGTCGTGCGGCGGGTCAGGAAGTCTGAATCTGCGGCGCTCAGAATTGATCCTCGGTTTGGTGTTTCGGCACTTCCTCCGCCGTCCACAGGACTTTTTCTTTGCTCCGGCGGCTGCCAAGGACAAAACTCAAGGCTGACAGCAAGGATGCCGCAAGCTGCCAAGCTAGTTCCTGGATAGCCGTCAAGGAATCCGGGGGCAGTTCACGGAGTATTCGCCGTACGAGAGCAGGAGCCCCATGCGCCTGAGGCCACTACAATCAACCCGTACAATCTGTACTTCAGGTAATTCTAGGCCTTGGTAAGTTGCTGGAGATTGGACTCACCTCGCAAAATCGACACGGATTAAACAGGTCGAGTTATTGGGAGTTGACCCCCAATAGCAGTAGAAAGGAGTGACAGTGGGGGTTTTTGCCTGCCGGATCTCACCCATCTCATCCCATTTCTTCCAGCTCGGTCGCCGCGGTTTCCCAATCGGCTTCGACTTGAGGCTTCAGCTTGCGGATTTCGGCGAGGCGGCGATTGATTTCGACGACTCGGGAAGACGGCGGTGCATCGGCGAATTCACCGGTCAATTTGGCTTCTTCGACATCGAAGTCGGCGAGCTGTTTTTCGAGGGCCTCGACCTTCTTCTTCAAGGGGCCTTTTTTCTTGGCCATTTCCTGCCGTTGCTGAGCTTCTTCACGGCGCTGATCCTTGCGGCCCGCCGCCTCGACCGGGGCGGCGTCGCTGACCTTGCCTTTGGCTTGTGGCAGGACGACGGTCGACTCTTCTTTCAGCTTGCGGCGGTAATAGGCGTAGTCACCGTAGAATTTGCGCAGTCCGCGCGGCGTCACTTCGAAGATGACTTCGGCAACGCCGGCGAGGAATTCGATGTCGTGACTGACCAGGCAAAGGGTGCCTTCAAATTCCTTCAGGGCGTCTTGAAGCGCTTCGCGGGACTGGATGTCCAAGTGCGTCGTCGGTTCGTCGAGAAGCAGGAAATTGGGCGGATCGACCAGCAGTTTCGACAGCGACAAGCGGACTTTTTCGCCGCCGGAGAGGACGCCGACGGTCTTCTCCACATCGATACCACGGAAGCCGAAGCCGCCGAGCATGTTGCGCACTTCCTGTTCGGGCATGAAGGGGGCGGCGTGTTTGACCGTTTCGTACACCGTGCGGCTCGGATCCATGGTCTCGGTGTAGTCCTGCGAGTGGTAGCCCATCTGGACGTTGGCACCGACCCGGCGCTTACCTTTTTCGATGGCGATATGGCCGGAAATGATCCGCATCAGGGTCGATTTACCCATGCCGTTGGTGCCGATGATGCCGACCTTGTCGCCATCGTTGATGGTCAGGCTGATGTCGTTATAAATCCAGCGTTTGCCGTCGTAGCTTTTGCCCATGTTTTCGAGCTCGACGACAGTGGGCGAGCTGCGAGCCGGTTTGGCGAGGCGGATGCGGGCGCCGTTGGCGACGATCACCGGCACTTCGACGTCTTCGAGTTTTTCCAATTCGCGCATCTTCGAGCGGGCCGCGGCGGCTTTGGTGGCGGTTGCTTTGAAGCGGTCGACGAAGGACTCGAGTTTTTCGCGGCGATCTTCGACCGCCTTGGCCTGCGATTCCAGCTGTTTGATGCGATCGGCGCGGCCTTTGACGAAGGCTTCGTAGTTGCCCGGCCAGCGAGTCACCTTGCCGCCGTTGAGGTCGAGGATGACGTTGCACAGGCGGTTGAGCAGGTAGCGGTCGTGAGAGATCAGGATCATGGTGCCGCGGTAGGCATTGAGGCGTTCTTGCAGCCATTCGATCGCCGGTACATCGAGGTAGTTGGTCGGTTCGTCGAGGAGGAGCAGATCGGGGTCGGAGATGATGACGCGGGCGAGTTCGCAGCGCATCTGCCAGCCGCCGGAGAACTCCTTCAAGGGGCGGCTGAAATCTTCGTCTTTGAAGCCGAGACCGGCGAGGGCGATGCGGGCACGCGACTCCATCTCGTAGCCGCCGAGGGCCTCGAATTCGTGCTGCAAAATGCCAAGCCGGGTGACCAGCTGGGCCTTGTCGCCGCTGTCTTCGGCGAGCTTCTCGGAGATGCGGTGCATCTCGGCGTCGACTTCTTCCAATCGCGGCAGGGCGCAGGTGGTGTATTCGAGGGCGGGTAGCTCGAGGGCGGCGCGGTCGAATTGCTGACGCAGGTGGCCGAGGCGGGTGTTTTTGGGAAGGTTGAAATCGCCTTTGTCTGGCGACAGGTCGCCGGTGAGAATGCGGAAAATTGTCGATTTGCCGGCGCCGTTGGGCCCGACCAGTCCGGTGCGTTCGCCTTCGAAAACCGAGAATGAGGCGTCGTCGAGGACAAAGCGGTTGGAGTAGGATTTGCGCACATCGCGGAAGGTCAGCATCGTCGGAATCTCCAAATTTTTTTCAGCCGCCAAGATACGCGGCGGAGGAGGAAAGGCGAGGGCGCAAAACAAAGCTAAACCCAGGGCTGCCGCCCCGGACCCTGCTTGGGGACTCGTCCCCAAACCCCGGATGACTTGGCGTCGCTGCGCTCCTGCTGGGACAACCCGTAGCGCCGGGTTTTCCCAGACCCTTTCCCGACTTTTTGCACTTAACCCGGTTCATTCGGCTTATTCACGAGTGGTGATACTTCTCGCCCTTAAGGATGGTCATCGCCCGGTACAGCTGCTCGGTGAAGAAGAGGCGCACCATGTCGTGCGTGAAAGTCATCTTCGACAGCGAAAAAGAGCCGGCGGCGGCGCGACGCACTTCGTCGCCAAAGCCGTAGGGGCCGCCGACGGCAAAGACCAATTGGCGAGGGCCGCGATTGAAGAGGCCTTGCAGGTCGCGGGAGAAGTCCTCTGAACCGAGAGCTTTGCCTTTTTCATCGAGCAGCAGCAAGAGGTCTCCCGGCTTGATCCGGCTGAGCAGCAATTCGCCTTCTTTGCGCATTTGCTCTGGCTTCGGCAAGGATCCAAGGCCTTTCAGATCGGGCAAGGCCACATGCTCATATTTGAGATAGTGCTGCAATCGTCCTTCGTATTCGGTGATGCCGTCGCGAATCCAGCCGCTGCTGGTTTTTCCATGAGTCAAAAGCGTGATCTTCATCGTGAGGTCCCGGGTTTGCCGCGAACTTAGCGGTGCTGCGACAAGTTGCGAGAAGGCGGGAGAGGAGTCTATTGGTCGCTCCCGGCCGCCTCATCCCCCAAAATTCCCGAAGACCGATCGTGTATGAAACTCTCCGTCATCATCCC
>JAYTMY010000254.1:0-5893 GCA_043748535.1 Lentisphaeraceae bacterium
AGCTCATGATGCCGGTCTGGGTGAAGCCGGCGGCGTCGAGGGCGTCGCGGATGCAGGCGACGCGGCCGTCCATCATGTCCGAGGGGGCGACGAAGTCGGCGCCGGCGCGGGCCATTTCCACCGCCATGGCGGCGAGGATGGGTAGGGTTTCGTCGTTGAGGATCTGGCCGTCGCGGACGAGGCCGTCGTGGCCGTCGGAGGAATAGGGATCCATGGCGACATCGGCGAAGATCACCAGTTCGGGGAACTCCTTCTTGATGGCGCGGATGGCATGCAGATAGAGGTTGTCGGGATTGAGCGACTCGCGGGCGAAGGCGTCCTTCTTGGCGTCGTCGATGGCGGGGAAGGGGGCGATGGCACGCAGGCCGAGGGGGACGAGTTCGCGCAGTTCGGTCAGGAGTAGATCTAGGCTGAGGCGCTCGATGCCGGGCATCGATTTCACCGGGATGCGCCGGCCTTCGCCAGGGACGAGGAAGTAGGGCATGACCAGGTCTTCGGCGTGGACGGAGTTTTCGCGGACGAGATCGCGGACGAAGGTCGACTGGCGGTTGCGGCGGGGACGGATGCGCATGGGGGAATTCCTCGGGGCTGTGTTGTCCCGAGACTATGAAGCGGGAAAGCGAGCTTGAAAGTCAGCGCAAATCAGATAGCCGGCTTTTGCCACAAAAGGCACATAGAACACAAAGAACTCGACTCCAGGCCCATCCCGCTTTTTGTGATCCTTGTGTCTTTTGTGGCCATCCTGCCGCCTCTGCTGAGCTTGATTCGTGCTCAATCAGGCCAAAAAGAATCACCCGCACGGGTTTCGTGCGGGTGAAATTTCATGGCGGGACGGACGGGAATCGAACCCGCAACCTCCTGCGTGACAGGCAGGCGCTCTAACCGATTGAGCTACCACCCCGCTTTTGAAAGCGGTGTTCTGCTGGGGGATGCGATCTGAAGGGTCACAGGCTTCAGAAAAAAGATGGCGGGACGGACGGGAATCGAACCCGCAACCTCCTGCGTGACAGGCAGGCGCTCTAACCGATTGAGCTACCACCCCGCTTCTTTGGGTGCATCCCGCCGGGGGGCGGAACGGGTCTGAAGTTAGCGATGATGATGGAAGCGTCAAGCCGGTTCTGGCAGTTTTCCGGAAAATTCTTTCCTGATTGGTCGAGCGCCCAACTGTCATAACCATCAGAAGATTCTAGTTTATAGGACTTCAGCACAAAAACAGGACCCAACATGCCTCTCTCCGCCTCCGACCAGGAGCGCCTCGATGCGCTGCTGCAACGCACCCGCACGCTGCAAGAACATGTCCTCGGCTACCCGTGCAGCCGCGATTTCGACAGCAAGGACCTGCTGCCTTTCTTCGAGGTGCTGCTCAATAACATCGGCGACCCCTTTCACACCGGCACCTGGAAGGTCGACAGCCGCGACTTCGAGCGCGAAGTGCTGGAGTTCTTCGCCGAGCTCTTCCGTGCGCCGCCCAAAGCTTGGTGGGGCTATGTCACCAACGGCGGCACCGAAGGCAACCTTTACGGACTCTATCTCGCCCGCGAACTCCACCCCAAAGGCGTCGTCTATTATTCGCGGGAATCGCATTACTCGGTCGCCAAAAATCTCCACTTCCTCGGCATGCGCTCGATCATGATCCGCTCGCTGCCCTCCGGCGCCATGGATCTCGACGACCTGCGCGAAACCCTGCGCCTCCACCGCGATGCGCCGCCGATCATCTTCGCCAACATCGGCACCACGGTCACCGAGGGTCGCGACGACATCGCGGCGATCCGTCGGATGATCGACGAGCTCGCCATCCCGAGTAGCTACATCCATTCCGACGCCGCGCTTTCCGGCGGCTATCTGCCCTTCGTCGAGCCGCGTATTCCCTTCGACTTCGCCGACGGCGCTGACTCGATCTCGGTCTCCGGCCACAAGTTCATGGGCTCGCCTTTTCCCTGCGGCATCGTCCTCGCCCGCAAGGCCAATGTAGATCGTATCGGCCGTTCGATCGCCTACATCGGCAACATCGACACCACCGTAACCGGCTCGCGCAACGGCCACTCGCCCTTGATCCTCTGGCATCGCATCCGGAGCCTCGGCGTCGAGGGCCTGCGTCAACGCGCCCAAGCCGCCTTGGCGATGGCGGAGTGGACCGTTCAGCGCTGCGCCGAGCTCGGCATTCCGGCCTGGCGCAATCCCAACGCCCTCACCGTCGTCATCCCGCCGGTGCCGGAAGCGGTGCGCGAACGCTGGCAGATCGCCAGCACCAAGGAGCACTCGCACCTGATCACCATGCCCGGCGTCAGCCGCGACGTCCTGGAAGCCTTTTTCACCGATTACCTCGCCGCCATTCAGAACCCGGAGAGCCCCGAATGATCACCGTCATTGCCCCCGACCGCCCCGGCCTCTTGGCCAAAATCACCGTCCTCCTCGCCGGTGCCGGACTCGACCTGCACAACACCTGGGGCCAGACCGCTGCCGGCCAGGCGCTGCTCCATCTCGCCACCAATGACGACACCCAAGCCTTGCAGCTTCTTCATGCCGCCGGCTTCGATGCCGTGCCTCGCGAAGCCCTGCTGGTGCGCGTCCCCAACCGTCCCGGCGCCCTCGCCCGCATCGCGCTGCGCCTCGACGAAAACAAGCTCGATCTGCGCTCGATCTCGACCATCCACAGCGATGCCGATAGCTGTATCGTCAGCCTCGTCACCTCCGACGACGCCGAGGCCCGGCGCCTTCTCGGCGAGGATGTGCTGGGGTGAGGATGAATTCAATCGCCCCCTGAAACCCCTGCGTCCCCTAAAACTCCTACAACCCTTTTCCAGACACAAATTCTCGCGGAATCGCCGTCGCCGGGGATGGAGCTTCCCCGAGCTCATGCTATTGGGGGAGGATGCAAAACCCCGGGACGCCCCATGATTGTCACTGAGCTCTTCACCGACTACCATCTTCTGCAAGAATCCTACGCCCTCTGGAAGGCGGGACGCGGTCGCGATGACGCCTTTTTCTACCTCGGTTTCCGCCGTCCGCCCTGTGGCACCGGCTTCGGCGTCGCCGCCGGCATCGATGAAGCGATGCAACTGCTCGATGCCGCCGCGACGGAAGGATTCTTCGGCGACGCCTTGCGCGACCGTCTGCTGACCAGCTCGCCCGAGCTCGCCGATCCGGCCTTCCTGAGCTTCCTCGAAGATGCGGCGCGCCGCATGGAAGTGCACGCGGTGCGCGACGGCACCCTGGTCTTCCCGCAGGCGCCCCTGCTGCGTCTGCAGGCGCCCTTGGCCCTCGGCCTGGTGCTCGAGCCTCTGCTCGACATGTACATCGGCCATGGCACCCAGGTGGCCAGCCGCGCCGCCCGTCTGGTCTGCTCCGCCGGCAAGGCGCAAGTGGTCGAATTCGCTCTCCGCCGCAGCGCTTCGCCGGAGGCCGCCCTACTGACTTCCCGCGCCGCCGCGCTCGCCGGCTGCCGCGCCACCACCAACCTCCAGGCCGCGGCCCGCTACGGCCTCGCCCTGCGCCGCCCGATGTCGCACAACTGGGTCCTCGCCCACCCCACCGAACTCGAAGCTTTTGAAGCCGCCGCCGCAGCCAATTCGGAAGGGCTCGAACTAGTTCTCGACACCTACGATGCAGCCCAGGGATTACGCGCCGCCCTGCCGATTCTCAGCCGCCTGAAAAAAGCTGGCAAGCGCCCCCTCGGCGTCCGTCTCGATTCCGGTGATCTGCTTGAGCTCTCCCGCCTCTGCCGGGCCCAGCTCGAAGAAGCCGGCCTCGGGGAACTCCAGATCGCCGCCGGCGGCGGTCTCGACGAAAAGTCGATCGAAAAACTCACTGAGCACAAGGCGCCGATCGACGCCTTCTACGTCGGCTCCGCCTTCGCCGCCACCGAGCAGCCCAATGCCGGCGTCAGCAGCAAGCTCTGCGCTTGGAAGAACGGCCACTCCTGGGAAACCTGCGCCAAGTTCGGCGAAGACGTCACCCGCGGCTCCCTGCCCGGTGTGCTCAGCCTGTCGCGCTTCTCGCAAGGCCACCGCTTCGTCGGCGACGTCATCTTCTCGGAACTGCTCTACGGCGGCGGCAACGCCATCATGGACGACCGCACCTTCATGCCCCGCATCCTGCACGGCACCCACGAATCCCTGCTCCGCCGCAGCTTCGCCAAAGGTCGCCGACTCTTTCCCGTTGCCAGTGTCGCCGACGACCAGGCCTACTGCGCTAAGCAGCTCGCCGGACTGCCGCCCGCCGCCCGCGCCATCCAATTCCCCGAGCACTACACCTGCGGCGTCGACCCCGAAGTCCACCAGTCCAAAGTCGATCTGCAGAAGCGCCACATCCGCAGGTAAGGGTTGTAGGGGTTGTAAGGGTTTTAGGGGCGAGCACCGCAATAACACCCTTCTGCCTTTAACCTTAAACTTTAAACTTTAAACTTTTAAACTGAGTAGCTCGCATGATCGGAACTGTTTTTATCGACCGCGATGGCGTGGTCAACCGCCGGCTGATGGATGACTACATCAAAGACTGGAGCGAATTCGAGCTCCTGCCCGGTGTCCGCGAAGCTCTTTTGAGCCTGAAAGCAGCCGGTTGGCGGACCATCTTGATCACCAATCAACGCGGTGTTTCCCGCGGCATCATGACGCGTGAAGAGCTGCTTGCCCTCCATGAGCGCATGCAAGCACTTCTCGGTGACGCCGCCCTCGACGCGATCTACTTCTGCCCACACAACAAAGACGACGGCTGCGCCTGCCGCAAACCGCGTCCCGGCATGCTCCTACAGGCAGCGGCCGACTTCCCCGACATCCAGCTCGACCAGTGCTGCATGTTCGGCGACAGCGACTCCGACGGTTTGGCCGCCTTCAACGCCGGCTGCCCGAGATTCTTCAAGATCGTCGAAGGCTATGATCTGCTGGCCGCCGTCAAAGACTGGCTGGCCGAACACCGCTGAGCCCGTCGTCATAAAGCCTATTGCCGCCTTGCAGGGGGCGCGTATGTTTGGCGCCATCATAAAACCCAGGAATACCTCAATCATGCACGAGAACGCCAATCAGCTGCGCTTGCCCGAGTGGATGCGCGTCAAGGTTCACACCGGCCAACGCCGCCAGGAGACCGCCGCCGCCCTCGGCGAACTCAAGCTTAACACCGTCTGCGAAGAGGCCAAATGCCCGAACTTGGCGGAGTGCTGGCACCAGCACAGCGCCACCTACATGTTGATGGGGAAAAACTGCACCCGCGCCTGCCGCTTCTGCGCCATCGGCTACGCCCGACCCGAGACCCTCGATCCGGAAGAACCCGAACGCGTCGCCGAAGCCGCCGAACGCATGGGCCTCGAATATGTCGTCGTCACCTCCGTCGCCCGCGATGACCTTCCTGATGAAGGAGCCGCCCACTTTGCCGCCACCGTCCGCGCCCTCCGCGCCCGCCTCCCCAAAGCCGGCATCGAAATCCTCACGCCCGATTTCAGCGGCCGCCTCGAATGTATTCAGGTCGTGGTCGACTCGGTCCCCACCGTCTTCAATCACAACCTCGAGACCTGCGAGCGTCTGACGCCGCCGGTACGCGGTCGCGCCCGCTACCACCGCAGCCTGCAGGTGCTGGCCGACGCCAAGCGCCTCTCCAACGGCACTGTCCTGACCAAGTCCGGCATCATGGTCGGCCTCGGCGAGACCGATGAAGAAGTCCTCGATTGCATGCGTGATCTGCGCGCCGCCGGTGTCGACATCCTGACCATCGGCCAATACTTGCCGCCGTCGCGCAAGCACTGGAAACTCAAGCGTTACGTCCGCCCTGAGCAGTTCGAGTCTTGGAAGGCCCTCGGCGAAGCCATGGGCTTTGGCGCCGTCGCTTCCGGCCCGATGGTCCGCAGCTCCTACAAGGCCGGCCTGCTGGTCGATGGCAAGCTCAAGGAACAGGCGCAGTCGGG
>JAYTMY010000255.1:0-7712 GCA_043748535.1 Lentisphaeraceae bacterium
CGACCCGAGTTTTCAAGTCGCCCCGCTGGGGCTCGAAGCTCATTTTCTTTTCACCCGGGGCTGCGCCTCGTCCCTCGGCTCCACCCCGGGCTGAGGTCACGTCGCCCCTTCGGGGCTGCAAAAGGCCGAAACCAATCCCAAAGTTCCAACGAACATCATAGCCTTCATTTGGTTCCGGCCATGCCGGGATAGGGTAAACTGCCAGCACAAATTTGATGCCTCAGCGATCGACCCGCGCCCCCGCGCCGGCGACCAATTTTTCGACCTCGGCCAGCGAGGCGGTGGAGGTGTCGCCGGGGGTGGTCATCGCCAGGGCGCCGTGGGCGGCGCCGTAGTTGACCGCTGCCGCTGCGCCTTTGCCGGCGAGGAAGCCGTAGATCAGGCCCGAGGCGAAGGAGTCGCCGCCGCCGACGCGGTCGAGGATCTCGAGGCCGGGACGCTGGACCGCCTGATGGAAGCCGCCCTCGGCGTAGAGGATGGCGCTCCAGTCGTTGGTCGAAGCGGTGGTGGCGACGCGCAGGGTGGTGGCGACCGCCTGGAAGTTGGGGAATTGCTCGACGGCGCGGCGGATCATCGCCTTGAAGCTGTCGAGATCGATCTCCGAGCAATGCTCATCCTGGCCTTCGATCTCAAGGCCGAGGCAGGCGCTGAAGTCCTCTTCGTTGCCAAGCATGACGTCGACAAAGGGCGCGATGGCGCGGTTGACTTCTTGCGCCTTTTTCTTGCCGCCGATCGACTTCCACAGGGATGGGCGGTAGTTGAGGTCGTAGCTGACGACGGTGCCGTATTTGCGGGCGGCCTTGACCGCTTCGAGCGTGACTTCGGCGCTGCTTTCCGACAGGGCGGCGTAGATGCCGCCGGTGTGGAACCAGCGCACCCCGAGCTTGCCGAAGATGTGATCCCAATCGATGTCGCCGGGCTTGATCTGCGAGGCAGCACTGAGGCCGCGGTCGGAGCAGCCGAGTGCGCCGCGCACGCCATAGCCGCGTTCGGTGAAGTTGAGGCCGACCCGCACCTCGCGGCCGACGCCGTCGTAGGGCATCCACTTGACCAGATCGAGATCGACGCCGCCTTGCAGCATCAGGTCCTCGAGGAGGCGTCCGACCGGGTTGTCGACGATGGCAGTGACCACCGCGGCGCGTTGGCGGAAACAGCGGCGCAGACCGCGGGCGACGTTGTACTCGCCGCCGCCTTCCCAGACTTGGAAGCTGCGGGTGGTGTGGATGCGGCCTTCACCGGGATCGAGGCGGAGCATGACCTCGCCAAGGGAGAGGATGTCGTAGCGGCAGTCGGAAGCGGGTTTGATTTTCATGAGTTGGAACCGGGTTACGAGGTTACGGAGGTCAGCGGTCAGGCGTCAGGCGTCTGAGCTCTTCACCCGAAAATCCGGCCGGTCGCGGCTTCGATTTCGGCTTGGCTCGCGGTGGCGAAGTCGAGCTGCGGGTATTGGCTGGAGCGGCACTCGTCGATGAGTTTTTTCACCTTGGCGAACTCGCTCGCCAGGGTGGCGTAATCCTGGTCGCTTTCGATCCGTTTCAGGGTGGCCGCGTCGATCATGCTGAAGGAGCCGCCGAGGACGAGACAGCCGGCCTTGACGTAGTCGGGGATGTTGGCGTTGCTGGTGCCGCCGGTGGGCATCAGGGAGATCATTTTGTGCAGGGCCGGATCCATCGCCTTGATGAATTCCGCGCCGCCACATTGAGCCGCCGGAAAGAGCTTGCAGAAGCTCGCGCCCAGTTCGTATTGAGCCAGGATTTCGCTCACCGTGCCGCAACCGGGAATCATCGGCAGCGACGCGGCGAAGCGAGCGTAGGTTTCCGGACGAAAGGCCGCGGCAGAGACCAGGTAGTCGGCGCCGGCTCCGACCATTTCCTCTGGTGACGGCAGCGGCGTGGACGGATTGCGTTGGTTGAAGCGTTCGCGGCTCCGCGGTGCATCGACCAGTGAGGCGCCGCCGACGCGGAAACCGGGAACGTCCGTCTTGAGGCGGCGAATCTTGCCGAGGGCATCGGGAATCCGGCAAGTGACTTCCATGTTGTGAATGCCGGCCGCCTGCAGGGCTAAGGCCGTCTTCACCACGTCGAGCTTGGTCGAGTTGTAGACCAGGATGAATCCATCACGCAGAATCTGTTTGAGAGTTGTGCTCATCAGTCGCTCCTTAGTTGCTTGTGATCTCAACAAAGTCCCAAGTCGGACTTGCGCCAATTTGAAAAAAGCGCAGATTGTTGGAGAAATACGAACTCATGAGCTCTGAACGAAGCCAATTATTCACCACAGAGGCACAGAGAGCACAGAGGTTGATTCTAGATTCCGTCCTCGGCGGGGGCTCCTTTGACCCCTTCAGGGTCGGAAATCATAACTTTTTCTGACCCAGGGTGTCGCCGATGCGGCTCAACCCTGGGCTAAAATCACCGACCCGCTTCGGGGTCGAGCAAAAGTGAGCGCAAAACTCGTTCTGTTGCTGCAGCATCTAGATCAAACTCTCTGTCCTCTGTGCCTCTGTGGTGAATCCCCTTCGTCCTCCCCTAAAACCCTTAAAACCCTTCCAACCCTTAAAACCCTTCCAACCCTTAAAATCCTTAAAACCCTTAAAACCCCTAAAACAAAATGTCCCGCAATATTCTTGTCGCCCTTGAGTTTCAGCGCGCGCCCCTGTTTGCGGGGATCGCAAAATATGCCCGTGAACAGGGCTGGCACCTGTCGCTCGAGATGTTGCCCAATCCCAGCCGGATTCCTTGGGGCTGGGATGGTGACGGCATCCTGACTTTGTTGGTGCGCGAGGGCACGCCGCTGCTCGATTTCCTCGCCAAGGTGAAGAAGCCGACGGTGAACCTCGAGGGCCGCCGTCTCGGCTCGCCACCGTATCCGCGGGTGCTCACCGACACCGCTCTGGCGGCGGAGATGGCTTTTCGTCATTTCCGCGATCGCGGCTTCCGCAACTTCGCCTTCTACGGCTATGAGAAATCGGTGCGCGGCGAGGACTTCTCGCGGGTCGTCCGCCAGGCCGGTTTCGACTGCGCCGTCCTGCACGAAGGCGAGGGGGCTTGGAGCGACGAGCAGCAGCGCGTCGGCGCCTGGCTGGCTGAGCTGCCGCGGCCCTTGGCGGTGTTCTGCTGGAACGACTACGCCGGCGCCAGCTTCATCGACATCGCCCGCGGTCTCGGCCATCTCGTGCCGGAGGAGATCAGCGTCTTGGCGATGGACAACGAGGAGCTGGTGTGCGACTGCACCTCCATTCCCCTTTCGAGCCTGCGAACCGAGCTGGAGGAAGTCGGCTATCAAGGCGCGGCCCTGCTCGACCGGATGCTGAACGGCGAGGCGCCGCCGAAAAAGGATCTGCTCATCCCGCCGCGCGAGATCGTCTGCCGCGCCAGCAGCGCCGTCCAGGCACCGAGTTCGCCGCTGGTGAAAAAGGCCTTGGCTTACATGCAGAAACACCTCGGCGAACCGATCAACATCGCCGACGTCCTGCGTCACTGCCGAGTCTCCCGCCGCGGCCTCGAAAAGGCCTTCCGGCAGGATCTCGACAGCAGTCCTTACGAGGCGATGCTCAAGCTCCGCCTCGCCATGGCCCGGGTGCTCTTGCGCGACGGTGACGACAAGATTGCGGTGCTCGCAAGTGCCATCGGCTTTCCCGATCCCCGCCATTTTGCCACCGTCTTCAAGCGGCACCATGGCTGTTCGCCGCGGGAGTATCGGGAGAAGGGATGACAGTTTTAGTCACCCGATCTTCGCTGACATCCGCCGTCGCCAGTACCTTGTAGGAAACCCCCAGGATCTCCGATGACTGATGCCCTATTGTCTGACCGTCGACGCATCTATGCCGTCTCTTTGCTGCGCTCCATCGGCGCCGGCATGGCCGGGCCGTTGTTGGGCTTGCAACTGGCCGCGGGGAATCGAGATCCGGCCTTCCTTGGCTTGGTCGTCGGCACCGGCCTGGCGGGGGCCGCGGTCGCGGCGTGGATGATCACCCTCGGGGCCGACCGTTGGGGTCGACGCCGCAGCGCCGCTCTACTTTGTTTATTGACCGCTGTCGGCGGCTTCGCGGTGGCCTGGGGCGGACCCGAGGCCTTCATTTTGGCGGCGGCATTTTTCGGCATGTTGAACGGCATGGGCAAGGACCGCGGGGCTTTGCCGGTGCTAGAATCGGTGATGTTGCCGAACACCGTCAACGCCGAGGGGCGGACCCAGGTTTTCGCCCGCTACACTGCCTTGCAAGACCTCGGCCACGGGCTCGGTTCGCTGAGCATCTGCCTGCCCGGTCTTCTGGTCGGGTTCGGCCTGAGCCAGCTCAATGCCAGCTCGTCTTGCCTGGCGCTTTACGCCTTCCTGTCGCTCTGCGCCTTGCCGCTGTATTTGCGGCTGTCGCCGGCGATGGAATCCGAGGTCCGCCACGATCCGCCGCCGCTCAGTCCCGAGGGCAAGGCAACGATTCGCAAGTTGTCGCTGCTTTTCTCGCTCGATGCCATCGGCGGCGGCTTCTTGACCAGCGCTGGCATGACCTACATTTTTGCTGTCCATTTCCACGCCACGACGACCCAGATCGCGCTGCTCTTTGTCGCGGCGCGGCTACTCAACGCCTTGTCGCACCTCGCCGCTGCCTGGCTGGCGAAAAAGATCGGCTTGGTCAACACCATGGTCTTCACCCACATCCCCTCCAGCCTGCTCTTGGTCACGGTGGCCTGCACCTCGAGCTTCCCCTTGGCGGTGGTCCTCTTCCTCTTGCGCGAAGGCCTGGTGGAGATGGATGTGCCGACGCGTCAATCCTACGTCGTGGCGGTGGTGGCACCGCACGAGCGCAGCGCCGCCGCCGGCTGGACTTCTCTGGTGCGGATGGGCGGCTGGTCGCTCGGCGCCTTTCTCGCCGCCCCGCTCAGCGCCGGTGGTAGCATCACGGCGCCCTTGATCGCCGGTGCCAGCCTGAAAATCTTCTACGACTTCGCCCTCTGGTCGCAGTGCCGCAAGGTGAAGCCGCCGGAGGAGAGGTGAGATTCGGTTGCTTTTCTCGATCGGGACGATCGAGCCACATCCAACAAAAACCGCGGCACCTTTTCGGGTGCCGCGGCTGAGCTCAACTCGAGCGACGATTACTTCAGGCCGTCCTTGACCAGGATCAGCGAGTACTGGGTATCTTCGTTGATCGGGGCCAGCTGGACGATGCGGTGACCGTCGTTCTTCAGCGAGGCGGGGATGTTGCGGTAGGGATCACCAGTGTCGACCAGAATTTCGATCTCGGCGCCGGCGGCAAGGGTCGACAAGGCGTGACGGGCCTTGATGAAGCCAATGGTACTGGTGACGCCGCTGAGGTCGAGCTTGGGACGGCCATCGACGATCGGCAATTGCAGATCGACTTGGGGCTTGCAGCTTTCGCGTTCATTGCGGTACATGCGGATCCAGGTGTCGACAAAGCCCTTGCTAGCGGCGAGGAGAGCGGCGGCCTCGTCCTTGCTGTAGCTGGCGGCAGCGGCGGCGAGGAGCGACTCGGGGACGGCGGGGAGCTTGCTGTTGAGGCCGTAGAAGCGGATGTAGGCTTCGAGAGCGGGGGTCAGCTCGGCGATGGCTTCGCCGGCTTCGATCAGGGTGGCGCGCAGAGCGTGGCGCAGGGCCTCGCGGGCGTTGAAGACGGTGTCGGCGAAGTAGCCCTTCTCTTGAACTTGTGCGCCCATCTTGAGGAAGTTGAGAGCGTCGTCGAAGGCTTCGGTGACCAGGTTGAGGGCGCCGCCGGCGCATTCACCCATGCCGACCGCGGGCGAGTACTCGTCGCCTTCGGCTTGTTCGTAGTCGCGGTAGAGATCGAGGTCATGGGCTTCGACGGTATCGAAGGGCTTCACCAGGGCTTGAACTTCCTTGACATCGACCTGGCCGAGCCATTCGTCGAAACTGACCGGGCTGTTCAGGGCCTTGTAGTGGGCGATGATCGCCTTGACCGCGGCAGGGGCCTTCTTGGCGGTGACGCGACCGACGCGGCGGGAGAGACGGCGAGCGCCGTCAAAGACCTTGCCGCCGATGGAGAGCATGGCGCAGGGGACGGCCTTGCCTTCGACGACGCGGGACGAGCCGTTGAAGCCGAGCGAGGCGACGCCGTGCTGACCGCAGCCATTGTGGCAGCCGGAGATGTGGATGCGACCGTCTTCGACGCCGACGGCGAGACCGGGCTCGTTCTCGAAGATGTCGATGAGGATTTCGGCGAGGCCTTTCGACGAGGTGACCGAGAGGTTGCAGGTGCTGCGGCCGGGGCAGGCGACGACGTTGGAGATGTGCGAGTAGCGCGGGTCGGCGAGCTTCAGACCTTCGAGGCGGCGCTTGGCGTCGGCGAGGTTGCTCAGCGGGATGTTGGGGATGACCAGGTTCTGGTTGACGGTGAGGCGCATTTCGCCGTTGCCGAGCTGTTCCGCCAAGTCGCAGAGCGAGCGCATGGCGGTGGAGTCGATGTCGCCCATGCGGATGCGGACGCGGAGACCGTAGGTGTCGACCTTGTTCTGAACGAAGACGCAGGCCTTGGCCCAGGCGTCGCCGACGAGGGCGGCGGCCTTGCCGAAGTCGGCGCTGGCTTTGGGCAGTTCGAGCTTGGCGTCGGGCAGCTCGATGATCAGGGATTTGCCGTATTCCGAGGCGGCGAGGCGGTCGAATTCGGCGCGGTATTGGGCGTTGAACCACTCGGCGCCGCGCTCCAGCTTGATGAACTTCATGCGGGCCTTGTTGCGGTCCTTGCGGTTGCCGAACTCGTTGAAGACGCGCATCAAAGCGGTGGCGCAGAGGAGCAGTTCGGCGGGGCGGAGAGCGGGGTGAACGCAGTCGGCGGCGACCGGGCGGCCACCGAGACCGCCGGCGGCCCAGACGTCGAAGGCGGGCAGGCCATTCGCGTCGCGGACGGCGACGAAGCCGATGTCGTGCATGGCCGAGAGGCCGTGGTCGCCGTGGTTGTCGCCGGAGAAGCTGATTTTGAACTTGCGGGGGAAGTTCTGGGTGTAGGGGTTGCGCAGGCAGTGGTGGACCAGGGCTTCGGCGGCGGGGATGATATCGAAGGCCTGCTCGGGAGTGATGCTGGCGTAGGGGTCGGCGGAGACGTTGCGGACGGTGTTGCCGCAAGCTTCACGGGAGGTGAGGCCGCAGTCGGCCATCATTTCGAGGAGCTTAGGGGTGAGGCCGCGGGGGATGTAGTGGAGCTGGATGGCCGAGCGGGTGGTGATGTGCAGGATACTGTTGGTCAAGGTGTCGGCCATGCCGCACATGGCGCGCAATTGCTTGGCATCGGTGACACCGAAGGGGATTTTGATCCGGACCATCTGGACGCCGGGCTGGCGCTGGCCGTAGATGCCTTGCCAGAGGCGACGCTTCTGCCATTCGGATTCGTGCAATTTACCAGCTTCGAAACCTTCGAGGGTTTCGCGGAAATCGCGGATTTCTTCATCAACAACGGCAGTGCGGACAAAATCAATGGCTCGGCTCATGGTGACTCCTGATGTGGTCTAACGGTTCAGATCAACTTAGACCCGATCAGCCAGTCCCCAAGGGCCTATGACGAGTCCTTAGACGAATTTTAGCGTCATCATTTGACGATACGGCTATTTTTTACTTCGGGAGTGATCGGCAGCAGAGGTTTTCTGAGTGCCTCGGCGTCGACGCCTTCCATCGCATCGGCCAGGGTGTAGAGCTCGAGATGTTGAATAAAAGTCCGGAGGGCGCGGCCGACGATGCGCTGCAGGCCGCAG
>JAYTMY010000256.1:0-9288 GCA_043748535.1 Lentisphaeraceae bacterium
GTGAATCATGAGTTCATAGTTTGTAGCCGGCTTCAGCCGGTTGTTGTGCTCAAATTGCGTTCGGAACGGAGAAAAGAACACACCGGCTGAAGCCGGGACTACAAACTTGAGCTCAAAACGAATAACTCTTGACTCCCGAGGCAAAAACATGAGGGCTATGTATGACTTCGAAACTTGCAGCTAGCCTGATTTGCTGTTTCTACATCGGCTTTTGGGGCAGTATCAATCTCCTGCGCGGGGCTGAGGTCAAGGGCGGTTTTGTGTCGTCTTCATCCGGATGGCCGATGACCCAAAGCCAGAGCATCGACACATTCTCGAGAGGTATGGATCTCTCGCCCTATTTCGAGGCGCAGACCGAGGCTGTATGCATCAACCTCGTGACGCTTCTGCTTGGCACCTTTCTCGTCTTCGTCTGCAGTAGACGCCTGATCGAGCGCATGTTCCCCGAAGCGACGGCCCGCCGCATCGTCCGTCCCGATTTCCTAGTGGCTCCGGGCACCGTCGACTTTCGGCCGCAGGCCCAGCCTTGGTCCCTCATGCCTAGCTTTCGCACCGTTTTGCTGGCCTTTGCGATCCTCGCCTTTTTGTGTGCCAACGGCAATGGATATTTCGACAGACGATGTGCTTGCGTAGCGAGCTTCTCCGACGTACACAGCACCGGTTTTCCTTTGACCTTCTGGCGTGAGACAACCACCTTCGACGAAGGCCCTGACTGGAAGTGCCAAAGATCGGAGCAATGGTTCTACGGTAATCTGGCTCTTGATTGCCTTCTCGGTTTCCTGTTGCTCGGCGGCGGCTTCCGCCTCTGCCGCAAATACGGATAAAACGAACTCCCCTCGAGATATACCACTCGACCAGGGATGGTCGAGCCACGCAACTCAGCTAGGTCACTCAGCCGCGTCACTCAGCGCCATCAGAAGCAGGAAGGCGACGGGATTGCGACGTCGCAACAGCGCCAAGGCGTAGTGCAGGCGGGACTTCACCGTGCCCACAGGAATTTCCAGGCGACAGGAGATCTCCTCCAAACTCATTTCGTCGCTGACTCGCAGGCTATCGTCGGCGGCGGGACCCGCCGGAGCGGCCTCGTCACCCGACAAGCCCTCGTGTTGGCGACGCCACTTCTTCCGCAAGAGGTCGACACTGCGGTTGCGGGTCACCGCGTAGAGCCAGGTGCGGAGTGCTCAATCGAGCTGGAGATCGGGAAGCTTGCGACAGAAAAACGAGAAGACTTCCTGCATCACGTCGGCGGCATCGTCGGGGTTTCCGGTGAAGCGACGGGCGAGGTTAAAGACGAAGCGGCGATGGCCTTCGTAGAGACGGGCAAGCGCGGTCTCGCCGCGTCGAGATCCGCCCTGTCCCCATTCTCCGCCACTCTGGCTCCGCTTGTTTGCGCCGCAATCTGTCCGCTCAGGCTGAAGTCTTCAGTCTGGTTCTAGTGGCAACTATGACACAATGATGGCTAAATCCGGTAAAAATCCGGTCAAATTCTTTGCCGTTCTGCGTCTACGGGTGCATATTTCGGGCCGTCCGACACGGATACCATTTTCCCAGAGAAAAACAAAGGACTAGAAAAGAAATGAACAAGTGCGCCTGCTTCTTCACAAGCACGCTCGGCAAGAAGGTGACCATGGCGGTCACAGGTCTTCTGCTGATCGGCTTCCTCGTCGTTCACCTGATCGGCAACTTGACCCTCTTCCCCGCTTTCGGCGGCAAAGAGAAGTTCAATGATTACGCCCACCTGCTCAGCTCCACCCCGCTGATCTACGGCGCCGAAGCTCTGCTCCTGGCGATCTTCGTGATCCACATCGTCGCCGCCATCCAGGTGTCGCTGAAAAACAAGGCCGCCCGCCCGGTCGCCTACGAAGTCCGCAACACCTTCGGCAAGTCGAACGCCTACTCGCGTGGCATGCTCCACACCGGCCTCACTGTCCTGGTCTTCCTCGTGGTTCACCTCGTCACCTTCAAGTTCGGCGAGGAATACCCGGTCAGCGGCACTCACAGCACCGAGGTCGCCGCTCTCAATGCCGAAGGCAAAATGGAAATGAAAACCGTCGAGGTCCTCAATGCTGGCTCGGTTGAAGACATGGGCAAGCGCGATCTTTATCGCACCGTGACTGAGCTCTTCAGCAACAAAGCCTACGCCGCCTTCTACATCGTCGCCATGCTGGTCATGGGCTTCCACCTGATGCACGCCTTTAAATCGGCCTGCCAGACCCTCGGCCTCTTCCATGCCAAGTGGAACGGCCTCTTCGCCCGCATCAGCGTCGGCCTAGCAATCTTCTTCGCCGTCGGCTACTCCAGCTTCCCGATCTACTTCGGCTTCATCAAAGGCAGCTGCTGCGCCTGCGACAAGCCTGCCATTACCCAACCCGCTGTGACTAAGTGAGGCCCTCATGAAACACCAACAAGAATATTTCAATCTCGCTGAAGCCGCCCTCGACGGCAAGTGCCCTGCATCCAACGGCGACGCCCTCGCCGCTTGGGGCAAATACAAAAACACCCTGCCCCTCGTCTCGCCCGCCAACCGCCGCAAATTCAAAGTCATCGTCGTCGGCTCCGGCCTCGCCGGCGCTTCCGCCGCCGCCACCCTCGGTGAACAAGGCTACAGCGTCGATTGCTTCTGCTTCCAGGACACTCCCCGCCGCGCCCACTCGATCGCCGCCCAGGGCGGTATCAACGCCGCGAAAAACTACCAGAACGACGGCGACTCGATCTATCGCCTCTTCAAGGAAACCATCAAGGGCGGCGACTTCCGCGCCCGTGAAGGCAACGTCGCCCGTCTCGCTGAAGAATCGGTGAACATCATCGACCAGTGCGTCGCTCAAGGCGTCCCCTTCGGCCGCGAATACTCCGGCTACCTCGACAACCGCACCTTCGGCGGCACCCAGGTCTCCCGGACCTTCTACGCCAAAGGCCAGACCGGCCAGCAGCTCCTCATCGGCGCCTACTCGTCGCTCAGCCGCCAGATCGCCCAAGGCCGCGTCAAGATGAACGTCCGCAGCGAAATGCTCGATGTCGTCATCGTCGACGGCCGCGCCCGCGGCATCATCGTCCGCAACCTGGTCACCGGTAAAATCACCGCCCACGCCGCCGACGCCGTCATCCTCGCCTCCGGTGGCTACGGCAACGTCTACTACCGCTCGACCAACGCCAAGGGCTCGAACGTCACCGCCACCTGGCGCGCCCACAAAAAAGGCGCCCTCTTCGCCAACCCCTGCTACACCCAGATCCACCCCACCTGCATCCCCCTCACCGGCTCCGACTACCAGTCGAAACTCACCCTGATGAGCGAGTCGCTGCGCAACGTCGGCCGCGTCTGGGTCCCCCTCAAGAAGGGCGACACCCGGGCTCCCGCCGACATCCCCGAAACCGAGCGCGATTACTACCTCGAACGCAAATACCCCGCCTTCGGCAACATGGTCCCCCGCGACATCGCCTCGCGCAACGCCAAATACGCCTTCGATGAAGGCCGCGGCGTTGGCGGCAAGGAACAAGTTTACCTCGACTTCCGCGACGCCATCAAGCGCGACGGCGAAGACAACATCCGCCTCAAGTACGGCAACCTCTTCGACATGTACCAGCGCATCACCGACGAGAACCCCTACAAGACGCCGATGCGCATCTACCCCGCCATCCACTACGTCATGGGCGGCCTCTGGGTCGACTACAACCTGCAGACCTCCATCCCCGGCTGCTTCTGCCTCGGTGAAGCCAACTTCTCCGACCACGGCGCCAACCGCCTCGGTGCTTCCGCCCTGATGCAAGGCCTCGCCGACGGCTACTTCGTCGCCCCTTACACCGTTGCCGCTTACCTCGGTGCCAACACCAAGGCCCTCGCCGATGGCAAGGTCACCATCGAGCACCCCGAGTTCAAGAAAGCCCTCGAAGAAACCCAGGCCGCCACCAAGAAGCTCCTCGACGTCAAGGGCAAGCGCTCTGTCGACGACTTCCACCGCGACCTCGGCAACAAGGTCTGGGACCTCTGCGGCATGGAGCGCACCGAAGCCGGCTTGAAAGAGCTGATCGCCTACATCCGCAAGCTCCGCAAGGAATTCTGGACCCCCGGCGAAGGCGTCTCGGTCGTCGGCACCGGCGAAGAGTTCAACACCTGCCTTGAGCGCGCCGGCCGCGTCGCCGACTTCATGGAATTCGCCGAGCTCCTCGCTCTCGACGCCCTGATGCGCGAAGAGTCCTGCGGCGGCCACTTCCGCGCCGAGCACAACGATGACGGCGAAACCAAGCGCGACGATGAGAACTTCTCCTTCGTCGGCGCCTGGCAGTTCAACGGCGTTGATGCCAAACCCACCCTGCACAAAGAGCCCCTGCTCTTCCCCTCGTTCAAAGAAGCTGACATGAAGAGGAACTACAAATAATGAGCACCCTCACCCTCTCCCTCAAGATCTGGCGCCAGAAAAACACGACCAGCTCCGGCTCCTTCGAGACCTACCCCCTCAAAGGCGTCCCCACCACCGTCTCCTTCCTCGAGATGCTCGACCAGCTCAACGACGAGCTCGAGCGCGCCGGCAAGGACCCCGTCGCCTTCGACCACGACTGCCGTGAAGGCATCTGCGGCATGTGCTCGCTCTACATCAACGGCAAGCCCCACGGCGGCCAGAAAGCGACCACCACCTGCCAGCTCCACATGCGCTCGTTCAAGGATGGCGACACCATCACCATCGAGCCCTGGCGCGCCGCCTCCTTCCCGGTGATCCGCGACCTCGCCGTCGACCGCTCCGCCTTCGACCGCATCATCCAGTCCGGCGGCTACATCAGCGTCCGCGCCGGCACCGCCCCCGAAGCCAACTCGATGCCCGTCCGCAAGGCCGACGCCGACAAAGCGATGGACTACGCCACCTGCATCGGCTGCGGCGCCTGCGTCGCCGCCTGCAAGAACGCCTCGGCTTCGCTGTTCACCTCCGCCAAGATTTCGCACCTGTCGCTCCTGCCCCAGGGCAAGGTCGAAGCCCGCGAGCGCGTCCTCTCCATGGTCCGCACCATGGACGCCGAAGGCTTTGGTCACTGCACCAACGAAGGCGAATGCGAAGCCGCCTGCCCCAAGTCGATCTCGGTCGAAGGTATCGCCAAAATGAACCGCGAGTTCATGTACGCATCGCTCTTCGAAGAGCCGATCAAAGAAGGCGGCGGCGGCGAGTGATCGCAGCTCCAGTCTAAAAATTCGCGCCCCCCGCAAAGTGATTTGCGGGGGGCGCAGATTTTGAGATAGCAAGCGCCCGCTCGAGATAGATTCGGTGACAGACTACAGGCCGCTTCCTATGGTTAGTGACTTGACAGGTTCGACAAAGATGAGAGCTTGACAGTCATTAAGGAAAAGTGAACTCGCCAATAAATTTGGATTTCAAACCATGAACCTCCCCATTTTTGTGCTGGTCAATGTGATAGAGATGGCCATCTCGAAATTTCTCCAGCCTCATGTTAACGAGAAGTATTGGGTTACACATTATGGTGCTATGGAGATCCATCCGCGCCACCTTGTTTACTGGATTTGTGTCCAATCGGATCTGGAAAGAGATCGCCTCAACAAAGACATGGTATTGAGGGTTCGACTGAGGGATATCCTTGACGAATATGAATATCCTTTGGAAGGTCGAAATCATGTCATGATTGGCTTTGAATCGCAAGAAACCGTCGACCGAGAATCCAACGGTCATTGGTGGCACCACTGGAAATGAAAACACTGTGCCGGCCAATTTGTCCGAATTGCTTCACTGATTGGCCTGTCTTGGGCTTAGGCTAAGTTAGGGAACCCCCTAAAAATGCTATGCCCGTTGCCCCGCAAAGTGATTTGCGGGGGGCGCAGATTTGGTGTGGTTTATTACGATTCTACCGGTGACCCACGATCGGTAATTCTGTTGTAAAAGCTGAGATTATGAGTTGCGGCGTGAAGGAGAGTGAAATTCTCTTCATCTCGATGGATGGAGCTGCCAGCTAGCGCAAATGGGATTAGTTTCCTGAAATCAACCCGCCGAGGATTTACATGGAACGACTCACTAGCGTATTGGAAGCGATTGACGCGGTCAACGCAATGGACACACGGCTCGATAGCGGCAAACCGCTCGAACTGCTTTATGGCCGACGGATGAGCCAGTGGCTGCAGAAGCTGGCGCCGGATGCCGGAGAATTGCTGCGTATCGCAGTGCGGGCTCAGCACATCGCGCGGTGGAAACTGCCCCGCGCCGATTTCCCCATGGATCGCCCGGGCTATTTTCTCTGGCGCACCACCCTCGGCCGCATGCATGGCGATGAAGCCGCACGACTGATGGCGGAAAACGGCTACGCGCCGATCGAATGCGACTACGTCAAATCCCTGCTCCGCAAGGAAAAACTGAAGACCAATGCCGAGACCCAGACTCTCGAAGACTGCGCCTGTCTGGTCTTCCTGGAGAACGGCTTCGCCGAATTCGCCCGCAGCCACGACGAGGAGAAAATCATCGACATCCTGCGCAAAACTTGGGGCAAGATGTCCGATGCGGCTCATCAACAAGCTCTGCAGCTGAAGCTTGCTCCAGAAGCCGCCGCACTCGTCGGCAAGGCCCTCAACCCCTGAACTTCATTTTCATCTGACGGAAATCTTGCACTTCCTCCGTCATCAGGTGTACACTGGTTTCAGTTTCCCTTATCACCCCACAGGAGTCCCGCGATGCGTTTACTTCATTTCAGCGCCCCGATGCTCACTTCGCTTCTCTGCCTTTCCTCGCAGGCTCAGGAAGCGGCCCCGGTGCCCGCTCCAGCAGCGCAGACCCTGCGAATCCCCGGCCAGCAACAACTGGTCGCCATGACCTTGTCGCGGATCATGGAAAGCAATCACTACAGCAAACTCCGTTTTGATGACGCCTTGTCGCCCCAGGTTTTTGAAGAGTTCCTCGTCACACTTGACCCGCAACGCCGCATCTTCCTCGCCACCGACATCGCCGAATTCACGCCCTTTCGCCAGATCCTCGATGACCAGTTCAAGGAAGGTGATCTGACCTTCGCTGTCAAGGTCTACAATCGCTATCTGCAGCGCCTTCAAGAGCGGGTTGCTTTTGTCCACGCCACTCTCGCCAAGCCTCTCGACACCGCCAATGACGAATCCCTCGAGATCAGCCGGGAGAAGGCCGATTGGCCGAAAAACCTCGAAGATCAGGATAATCTCTGGCGTCGCACCCTCGAGAACGAATGGATTGTTGCCGAGCTCAGCACCGCCGCCGAGCTGAAGCGCCAAGAGCGCCTGAAAGCCAAAAATAAGCCGGTCGACACCTCTCCCAAGCGCCCGCCCCAGGAACAGATCGTCCGTCGCTACGACAACTTCCTCAAGAGCCAGAAAGATTTCTCCGGCGATGAACTCGCCGAGCTGATGATCAACGTCATGACCCGCTGCTTTGACCCGCACTCCAGCTACTTCGGCCCGAAGGCGATGGAAGAGTTCGACATCGCCATGAAGCTGTCGCTCTCCGGCATCGGCGCCACCCTGCAGTGGGACGACGGCTACACCAAGATCACCGACATCATGCCCGGCAGCCCGGCCGAGCTCTCCGGCCAACTCCAAATCGGCGATCGCTTGATCGAAGTCGGCCAAGGCGACGAAGCGGCGGTCAACGTCGTCGACATGCGCCTGTCGAAAGTGGTTTCCCTCGTCCGCGGCCAGAAGGGCACCACCGTCGCTCTGATCGTGGCCCGTGGCGGCCCCAATGGCGAACGCAAAACCATCAAGATCGTCCGCGACAAAATCAAGCTGACCGAGTCCGAAGCCAAGGGCGAGCTCCGCGTCGTCGAAAACCAAGGTCGTCAAGTCAAGGTCGGTGTTGTCCGTCTCCCCACCTTCTACGATGGCGTCGCCACCACCGAGGGCAAAGGCACCAAGGGCTGCAGCGACGACGTCAAGCGCGAAATCATCAAGATGAAAGAACAAGGCGCCGAAGCCATTGTCCTCGACCTTCGCGAAAACGGCGGCGGCTCTCTCGGCGAAGCGGTCAAATTGACCGGCCTCTTCATCGACCAAGGACCTGTCGTGCAGATCCGCGACACCAGCGGCGAAATTGAAATCCTGTCGGACGAAGATGCCGGCGCTCTCTGGGAAGGCCCCTTGGTGGTGATGGTCAACGACCACTCCGCTTCGGCCTCGGAAATCGTCGCAGCGGCGATCCAGGACCACAAGCGCGGCGTCATCGTCGGCATCACCGCCCGCACCCATGGCAAGGGCACGGTCCAGCGCGTCATCGAGCTGTCGCGGGTCAAGCAGCTCGCCAAGCTGAAGAAATCGCCCGGCGAAATCAAGCTGACGATCGCCAAGTTCTACCGCGTCAACGGCGGTTCGACCCAGGAAAAAGGCGTCGAGGCCGACATCGTCCTGCCCGGCATCCACGATGACGAAGACGGCGAGATCCACCTCCGTCACCACTTGCCCTACGATCAGATCGCGTCGATTCCCGTGAGCAGTGACGACAGCTTCGTCAAAACCCTTGATGAAGCGTCCAAACTCAGCCTCGGCCGCCGCACCGCTTCGCCGGAATTCAAAACTCTGATTGCCGACATCGCCCGCTTTGACGAGCGTGAGAAAATGGGCAGCGTCTCGCTGCAGAAAGAGACCCGCCTTAAGGAATACCATGACGAAGAGCAGCGTCGTGAGGCCTCGCGCCCCATGTACAATCTCATCGCCGGCCTCGAAAAAGGCGAAGAAGATGAAGACGAAGAAGCGCTCTTCCGCAAGAATCGCAACAAGATCCGCAACGACGTCTACCTCCGCGAAGGCGAGGCCGTCGCCGCTGATCTGGTCAAGATCCACGCCGAGACCAAGGTTGCCGCCAAGCCCTGAATTCCTGCGCTTTTGAAGCCGCCCCCGGGAGATGACTCTTCCGGGGGCGCTTTATGCCGATCAGCGCAAAGTCACGAGTTCTTCGCTATGAGCTCAGGTTTGTAGTCCCGGCTTTAGCCGGTGAGTTCGAGTTCTTCGCTATGAGCTCAGTCCCCTTCGTGACTCCCAAGGATCAGATGAAATCGACCCAGAGGTTTTTGCCGAGGGAGTTCAGGGTTTCGGCGAGGCTGCCACCAAGGCCGGAAACGGCCATAGCTGCGTCGATCAGACCCTCGGCCGACACGGAGTACCATTTGCGATTCGGTGTGGCGCTGACGGCCTGTTTCACGGCCATTTCGAGATTGTCGGCGGCTTCGGCCTTCTGAGCCTCGGGAAGAGCGTTAAACGACAACTAAATTGTTCCAATTGCGACAACTGAAATGAGCCTCCGCCGCATCCGCAAAAGCGGCGTGCGACGGAGCTCTTAGATAGCGCGC
>JAYTMY010000257.1:0-14850 GCA_043748535.1 Lentisphaeraceae bacterium
GTGTCGCCGATGCGGCTCAACCCCGGGCTAAAATCTGAAACCCCCTTGGGGTGAGCTGCAGTTGAGCTCAAGCATGTTCGACAGCGGTTTTTAGGTTCAACCTTTGAACCTTTGAACCTTTCAACTGCGGTTTTTAGGTTAAGCCGAGATTCCGCCGTTGAACCGGAAAAAGATGAGCCGCCACAGCCCCCGCTGACGACGGCAAAAAAACGCCTCATGTGGCAGCCTCCTTGAACCGAAAAACCGCCGCCGAGAAATGGCACCGGGTTGAAAGCCTGACTCCCGCGTCATTTCGCCTCAAATGGTTTATCGGTGAGCGCCTTGAGGAAGGCGACCAGGGCGGCTTCTTCGTCGGCACTGAGCAGCAGGTTGCCGAGCTCTTTGTGGGAGAGGGTCGCCGGGTAGGCGGTGTCGCCCCAGCGCTGGCGATCGACGTCGCGGGTGTTGTAGAAACTGATCACATCTTCGAGCTTGGCGAAGCTGCCGTCGTGCATCCAGGGCCCGGTGAGGGTGATGTTGCGCAGGGTCGGAACGCGGAAGCGGCCGAGATCGGTCTTTTGTCCGGTGACCTGGCCATTGCCGGGGTCCGGAGCTTGTCCTTTGGGCTGCGGCAGACCAATGTTGACGTAGCTGTGGTCGGTGAAGGCGGGGTGGGCGTCTTCGGTGCCGGCGAAGCTGTGGCAGACGCTGCATTTGGACTTGCTCGACTGGAAGAGATTGAAGCCGTGTTCCTCTTCTTTGGTCAGGGCCTGGCGCTCGCCGGCGATGAAGGCATCGACACGGGAATTGTAGGGCGTGAACAAGGGGTCGCGGAGGAAATGGGCGAGGGCGCTGGCGGCGGCTTTCACCCAGGCCTCGTCGCTATCGTTCTTGAGGCCGGATTTGAGCCTTTCGGCGTAGGGGGCGGCACGCAGCAGCGGGGCGAGTTCGGCAGGGCCGCTGAGGTTCATTTCGAGGGGGTTGAAAAAGGGCCCCAGAACCTGGTCTTCAAAGGCCGTGGCGCGGCCATCGACAAAGAGGCCGCCAATCTGCCCGGCGTCTTCGATTTCGACCAGCGGACTGGCGGGGTTGAGGCCGGGCACCGGCACCAGGGAGGCGTACATCAGAGTCGGGGCGTTGCGGGTGCCGACGCGTGCCGGAATGGCGCCGCGCGAGGTCGCGAGCGGCTCGGCAAAGGCGTGTTCCGGCTGGTGACAGCTGGCGCAGGATTGACCGCCGGGATGCGACAGGCGGCGGTCGAAAAAGATGTCGCGGCCGAGCTCCGCCTGAGGCGAGCTGAGCGGGCGCGCCAGCACGGCTTCGGCGCTGTCGAGAGGCGGCGGGGTTTTCTGTTGGCAGGACAGGGCGAGGAGCAGGCTGGCGCTGAGGAGAAGGAGGCCTTTCATCGGACACCCTTGAGTTTGAGGCTTGAGCTGGTGGCCTTGGCTGGATCGCTGGCTTGCCGGCAAAGCTCGGCGAGCAGCTGTTCCGCGGTCAAGGCGCTAGCTTGCCGCAAACCGCCTTCGAGGTGGCCGGGCCAGCAGACGAGGAGAGGCGACGAGGGGCCGGCGCCTTTGACGATGACCAGGGTGTGCAGATCCTGCTCGACTGCCACCAGCTCGGCGAGCATCCGAGCGAGGGCGTCGTCCTGGAGCATCCAGGAAGCCAGGGCCGGCGCCTGTTCCGGCCGGGCCCGCTTGGCTCGATCCAAGGAGTCGGCCTCCGCTTCCTGGGCGACCCAGTCACCGAAATCGACGAGGGCGCACCAAGGGCGTTCATCGAGGGCCATCTGGCGGAAAAACTGGGCTGCGCCGTCGCCGATCTGAAGCACATAGGGACGAGTCATGGGCAGCTCAATGGCGGCGCTCATGCCGGGTCGTTGTTCGGCGATTTTCACTGGCGGCAGCGGCGAATTCTGCGGCAGCGGCAGGGTCCGGTGGGGCAGGGGTTGGAACAAGATCCAAGAGTGCTCGGGGAGCGAAGCTGGCAGCTCGCCAAAAAACCCCGGGACGCAGCCCGATTTTTGCGCTTCCCGCAATAGCGACGACAGGTCGAGTTTCGAACTGGGGGCGACATCGATCCAGACGCCGTCGCGGCAGAGCTGTTGGAGCCTCGCCAAGGGCAGGTTCTCCTGGCCTTTCTCGAGCCAGGCGAGGCCGGAGTCGGGGGCGCCGCCGAGCTCAATGATGAGAACCCGGTCGGGGAGCTTTTCCTCTACGTCCGGCAGCGGGGCGGCGCAGGAGACGAGGAGGGCAAGGAGGGCGATGGTTTTCATCGAGGATTTCCAATTATGCTTACCTCACGGCCTGGGATCAGATTCCGACTCCGACTGGCAATAGCGTGTCAGTGTTTGATTTTTCTCGGCTGGAGTTTCGCCGGTGCTCTCAATTCCACTGTGCTGAATTCAGTTGCATCAGGCTTCCTGAATCGCACCGCAGACAGACGCACTTGAAGTTCATAGTCCGCGCCATTCTTCCAAGCCAATTCGGAGTCGGTGAAGGTGCGGCGAAAGCTCAAGTATTCCCCAGGAAATAAAAGAAAGGCTTCTCGGGCTGGATAGAGCTCAAAGATGGGCTTCAGATCACTGCCATCCCCCTTGGCAATTTCCTTGCTGGATTGCAGCAAGGACCACTCTGCCAGTGCAGGTGTGGCTGAATTCTGCTCAATCAATATCGGCTCCTTGCCAGCGTTGCCGATGATGTAGGTCAACTCCATCGCCTTTTCAGCATCTGACTGTAGCGGTGGCTGAAGCTCCATGACCAGTCCTGATTTTAAATCCGGAACCGTTTCAGGCTGCTTAGCTGCCGCCCCAAGATGAGGCTGGAAGGGAACCAGGCAAGGGCCGAGGCCGACAACTCGTTTGGGCTCTCCCCATTGGATGGCTTTGCCGGGCTGGCAGGCTTCTGGTTTCAGGATTGGACTGCTCACGGGCAGGATGGGAGCGGCTGTGAAAACAAGCCATTTGGTACCCAAGGGGATTTGCTGGCTTTCCGCTTTATTCGCCCAACCTGGCAGGAGGGTGAATTTTCGGGCATAGCCTTCGCCGCTGAATAGCACCAGACCATCACGCGTCGCTTCTTTATTGTGATGGCTTAAACGCTCCAAGGTATGACCCGAGATCAACAGTCTGTCCATCCGGTTTTCCTCACGGAGATCGCTAAAATAGACATCCTCCAGCGTCGGCGGGCCCCAGCGATCATAGCGCTGCTTGTCTGTCACTTCTTTCTGCGGTACTTTGATGTTCAGGCACATGGGCGTGAAGACAAATTTGTCGATTCCTCTCAAGCGCAAGGGGGCCGCGCTGAGGTTATAGTAATGGAATGTCACAGTGGAGACTTGGTTGAGACTGACAGGACTAGATGAGTACCAAGTCTCTTTGAGGTAGCCGACTGGTGTGGTCCCCTCCGTAGAGCGCCGCAACTTCTCCAGGTCCTCTGGCACATCTTGCGTTCCGTTGTCATCAGCTGCCCAAATCTGTCCCGTCAGCCCGATCAGGATGAATAATGCTCTGATCATATAACCACCTGCATGTCAGCAGGAGTCCATAGATTTTGGTTAGCTCCATGGTTGGTTTTATTATCGTAACGATCTTGATGTTCGTTCTCGGCCCGGCGAATATCGTTGATGAGTTCCAATGAACGCTTAATGTAATGAATCTCACCGATTTCCTTGGCTCTTGCCAAGGCTGCCGCAAGAGCCTCAGGAGAGTCGCCGGCAGGGTGTGCATACCCGAAGGCACGGAAATTGTTGGCCAACTTCGTCATCTTTTCGACATATAGATAGCAAATCTGTCTATGTCCTTCTTCGTGAATTAAGGTGTCGGCGCGCCACTTGTCCCAAGCCAAGTTGATAGCCTTCTGCTTTTCAATTTCTTTTCCAAGACTAACAATCTCTGGTTTGGCTATGGCAAGTGCGGCCACCGCGTCATCATAACTTTTTTGGGCAGCGGCAATTTCGGCTTTTAGAGCGTCTGAAGTGGCTTTGTTTTTATTTTCAATATCTAAAACTTTTTGCTCCTGTTTTATGATATCGCCTTCAAGAACCCAAAGTTTCGTAAGCTTATTTAGTTCTTCTTGCTTTTCTGCAAGTGATTTCTCGTAGCCTTTAAGTTTGGCTTTCAAGGCTTTTAATTCATCTTTATTTGGCTTGGGTTTTTTATCTGGAGGTTTGATCAGATCATTGATTTCTTTAATCTTATTGTTAAGATCTGCGATTTCAGTATTTAGTGCGGTGATTTTGTCTTGTGTTGTCTTGAGCTTAAGCTTCCGTGCATCCAGCTCCTTAATTGCGGCATCAAGACCATTTTTGGCAGTAAATTTAGCCAAGGCTATTTGAGCAGCTTTCAGAGCCAGATCCAATGTATTGATTTTTGCATCAAGCAGCAAAAGCTCTTTAAGCTTGGCCGTAAGATCGGCGAGAATCTTTGTGCCAGCACTGTAGGAGTTCACGTATATGGTATCCGGAATGGCCATTCCCGCGACAAAATCATTATCGGAATTATTGAAGCCGAAGTAGGCGTAAGTCACCTTGGCTCTATCTCCATCTGGGCAATCTTGATTCTCTTTACTAAAGAGGAAAAGCGGCGTGGCAACTCTTGGATTCATGATAGATCCAGGAGAAGTATCGTAATAGCCAGTGAATCCCTGGGCCGAGCCCTCAGAAAATGAGCCGATGAAGTTATGGAATTTGGGATCGCTGCCATCATAGCTAGCCTCACCTTTATTGACGGCAGGGCTGGCGTTTTTCAAGCTATCGAAAGCCGCGCCACCACGACCCCGTCGCCAACACCTTCATGCTCTCCTAGCACCTTGAAAAAGCCGTCCAACTTCCACGGAAGCTCCGGCGGCGGCTCTCCCTTCATTCCTTCTTTTGTGATAGCTCTCAAGGCACCGGAAAACACCGCCCATTGGTCTTCTTTACGGTGATCAGCCTTGCATGTAACATCGAAAGAATGTGGTCCACTCCGTTGCCACCCAGCTTTTGTTTTGTCATCCCTCTGCGTATCTTTAGTGAACCGATAGCCTTCTTTTGGCGTAAAACTGATTTTCAATCTATCTCCGATCGCGCCTGTGGGAGTGATCATTCTACTGCCATTGTCATTAGGGCCTACATCGTAGGTCTGTGAAACATCGGCAGCCATTGAGCTAGGAGCAATGGCAAATAAACAACTGATTGTTAAGATGAATTTTTTCATGGCTTGTATCCTTCTGGTCCGTAAGTTTTCTTTCGATCTTCAATATCGCTCAACATGCGTTGTATCGCTCTAGTATCATCAGGATAGAGTTTTTTGTGTTCTTCCAAATATTTAAGTGCGGTGGCAATTTCGAGTGATTGCAAGGCTTGGCTTTCTAATGCCTCTTTGGCATACTCTGTTCCAGGTGCCTGATCACGAATTTTCTGCCATGCGGCGACACGCTGATGCCATCCGTCTTCCCATTTTTTATCTTCTGGCCAGCCATGTTCACATTCATTGAAGCGAGCGATCCACCAGACGCGATTGGGCTTTTGGCCGGATCGGAGTTGCACTTGCGCCGAGTAATCGAGTTCCTTCTTGCGATCGTGCCTGTAGCAATCATAGATGCAAGAGGCGAGAACGCATGCTGCGTCGCGAGGGAAACCCTTGAGGCGTTTGTCAGCTAGGGCGCGTTCCACCCAGTGGAGGGAGGCAGTGCCGTCGTAGCACTGATAATAGGCGCTGGCGATGTAGAGCTGGGCAAGCAACTCTGGTGGCGCGCCTTTATAAGCTTCGATGTCAAAGAGGAATTTGCCGATTTGCCACTCGCAGTCTTCCCACATGTAGGTGAGACAAAGAGCTGGGGCGCCGCATTCTTGAGCGTCCATCTCGCGGTCGACCGGGCTGATGAGGAGGATCGAGCGGGAGAGCTGCATCGCTAGGTCCCGCTTACCTGCGGCATAAGCGAGGGACGAGCGCTTGATCAAAGCTTGGTAGCGCAGGTATTGGGAGGCGTGCGGACTCAGACCCGGATCGAGAAGGCGACCACGCGGACGACCTTGCCATTGTGGGTGACCCGAAGATCCGGGACGTTGGATGAGGGCCTCCGGCAGGGCGATCAGGGCGCGCAGTGCTTCGGGGAGCTCCTCGGCGGGAGCAGGTTGGCGTAGAGCCGTGATCGCTGCATCGTAGGCGGCGGCGGCCTCTTTGAGTTTGCCCCCGAGGACGAGGGCGTCACCCTGAACGAGTGCAGCGGCGGCGGCGAGTCGTGATTTTTCCAACTCGGCCTTCTTGAGCAAGCGGAGTGCATCTTCCGGTTTGTTGTCGTCGACAAGAAGCTGGGCTTCTTCGAGCGTCGCAGCAGCCGCGAAAAGGGTCTTTGGGTGTTTCTTGGCAAAGTCTTGGTAGGCGGTAGCCTGGCCCTTTTGATCAACTTCCAGCCAATCGGCGTAGATCTCCCCACCGGCGGCAAGAGCTTTACCACGCTTGATGGCGGCGGGAACTCCGGCAAGTCGGTGTTCGACGAGTTTTTGACGCCAATTCTTACCTTCGTAATCCTGCTTGCCGGATTTGAGCTTGGCTTGAGTCTCTTTCAGCAATTTCTCCGCATTTTCCCATTCTTGACGTTGGAGCGAGAGAAGGATCTCGACGGATTTCAACTCGGCTTGGCTCAAAGGCGAATCTTTTTCCAAACGCCGGATGCGCTCTAGAGGTTCTTGAGCCTTGTCCATAGCTCCGCTACGGAGGCGAGCTGCACTGAGCATGGCTGCGAGGGGGGATTGAGCTTCATCGATGGCGGGGTGTTTGGCTAGCCAAGGATCAAGAAGCTTGACGATCTCGGCATGATGCTCGTGCAGCTCCAATCCGACGGATAGCCAAGCTAGTCGCTCGAGCTCGGGGATTTTCTTGGCTTTGCGCTCCAGATCCCGCGCGGTCACTTCCTTATTGGCTTGCGGGAAAAGATCGAGAAAGGGGTCTGCAGCCTCCGCCGCGAACAGGGGGGGCGAGGCAAGAAGGGCGAAGGAGAGATAAAAACCTGTGGGCATACAGATGACTCCGTAGACTAATGCTGATTTGGGGTGGCGATGATAATCAACTGCTGTTGAATTACAAACGCCTTACCATACAGACTAACGCAGGCTGCCATCCAGCGGATACAATTTCGACTTTTCATGGCGTTCTCCAAGTTTTGATGGGGGGCAAGACTAAGGAGACTCGGCGTTGCGCGCTTTGCCGCGAAATCATGCTTTAGGTTTGAATGAAGATGCAACGAGCAATGTCATCGCTACATGAAGTTCCGATGAACCGGAGTTCCCGCAAGTGGCCCCGCGTGACGGCAGGAAAGCGTCCAAATGTGTAAGGTAGGAATGACTCTTCGAGGCCGCTCTCCAGATGAAGTCTAAGGCATCCTCACTTTGGCGCTCAATTCGAGATTGAGAAAGGTGTCGCGGCTGTCGATGCTGCGGTTGTGGATTTCGACGGCGATGACATTGCGGCCGGGCTTGAGGATCCCGGCGGGGATCGGAGCTTGCGTCTGGTCCTGGGCTTCATGTATTTCAGCCCGGGTAGCGGCGGACACTATCCCAGCGGGAAGGGCAATGCGGGCGATTTCGATGCCGTTGAGGTAGACGATTGCGCCGTCGTCGAAGTGCGCCTTCAAGATCAAATCTTGGTATTCCGACGGGTCGTCCAAGATGAAATTCTTGCGGAAGTAGTAGGTGATTTTATTCGCTGCCACCAAGGTTTTGCAGCCGCTGCCATAGCCGAAAGAACATTGACCGATCTTCCAGGCACGATCATCGAAGTTCGGCTGCTTCCAGAAGGTTCCCAGATCCGCTCCATCGTCGAGATAGCGCCACTCCGGTGAGTTCATCGAGAGGAGGATGGCGAGCTCCGGCGGGGCTGCGAGGGGGATGCAATGTGACATGTTGCGTGAGCTGAGGGCTTCGCCACCGTGGACCTTGCTTTTCTGGTCGTTTGAGCTCATCTCGACACAACCGTGCTGCACTTCCAGCCGCGTCCCCTGTTCATTATAAGCAAGAGAGAAACGCGTGCCGATGATTTCCACTTGGGCGTCGGGGGTGGCGATGCGGAAGGGTTTCGGCTGGGGATCGACCTCGGCGGTGAAACTGCCTTGCTGCAGATCGAGGCGAAATTCCGGCTTGGTGCTGACCAGCAGGCGGGAGTTCTTGGCGACGATGATTTTGGTGCCGTCACCGGGCAGGTGCAGTGCGACTGCGGTGGCGCCGGTAATGAGCCGGTCGCCGGGGTAAAGCTGATCGTCGTGGACGATCAGGCCCTGGCGCAGAAGCTGGGCATCAGCGGGCAGCAGCGCGACGAGGAATTCTGGCGGTCTGGAATCTTTGGAGAAGAACAGCAGCAAGCCGATGACCAGGCTGGCGGCCAAGCCGAGGCCGATCCACCAGGGAGCGCGGGAGCGGCTTGCCGGGCGACGGCTTCGCGACGGGCGACGGCGGCTGGGCGAGCGCTGCAGGGCTGAAGCGGTGGCACGGCGAATCTGAGAAGGAGAAAACTCGCGCAGATCGAGGAGGAAGTTCACTTGGACGAGATATTCCCGATAGACTTCTTCGGATGCATAAATCTGCTCGTGCAGGGACGCGATTTCGGCCTCATCGGCTTCGCCGGCGAGGCATTTTTCAATCAGCATGGCCAGTTCATGTGTCATCGGGCGGCCTCGGCAATGCAGTCTTTGAGAATGTGGCGCAGGCGGAGGAGCTGAGAGCGGATCTGGGTATCGGTCTGCTGCAGTTGGGCCGCGAGATCGAGGCAGCGCATCTTGTCGAAATAACGCTTGATCACCAGATCGCGGTGTTTGTCAGAAAGTTTGCCGATGCATTTCGCCAGCGCCTGCTGGCGCTCCAGAGCATTCTCGGCGAGGTCGACGGCGTATTGCTGGGCGAGGTGATCCTGAGCTTCTTCGAGGACTCGGTTCGAGCGCAGGAATTTGCGTTTCGAATGGAGGATTTTGTAGCGGGCGACGCCGAAGATCCAGGACGCGAAGTCGGACTCGGTGGACTCAAACTCGGGGAATTTCTCCCACGCCACCACCACCACGTCCTGGAGGACGTCTTCCACTTCGCTGAAGTTTGGATGCAGGGTGCAGACATAACGCAGCAAGGCACTCTGCACCGGCGTGTAGAGACGAAGAAAATGCTTGTGACGATCATCGTTAGTCATCTTGTTCATCTTGGCGCAGAATCTAACTCCTGAATCTTCTAAATCCTAAAGTTCCCGCGCCCAATGAAACGTGACGACATCCGGGAGGAAAATTATGGTTCTGTATCACTGCGAGTCCGGCGGTTGAAACCCCCGGCGACACTCATCACTGTCGCGTCGCGCCGCATGATGCAAGCTCAACTGGCGTGCTTCAGGCAGGGACAAGTGTGTGCGCTTATTTCGCCCGGCTTCTTGCCTCTTAGACCGGAGCGCACTAAGTTCCGGCCTCCCTTTACCTTGCCGCTCAACCCGAGGCCATAATGACTCCTTCTCCTTCTCAAATCGAATCCGGCCCCTGGTGGCGTGGCATCACTCGCTATCAATGGCTGGTGCTTTTTGTTGCTTGGCTCGGATGGACTTTCGATGTCATGGACGCCCTGCTGTGGACCTTCGTCAAAACCGACGCCACCAGCGATCTCCTCAAGCTGCCTGCCTCGCACCCCGATGTGGCCTTATGGGCCGGCGGCATTCAGGCGGTGTTGCTTATCGGCTGGGCCACCGGTGGCATTCTTTTTGGCGTCCTCAGCGACAAGATCGGCCGGACCAAGGCGATGCTCTACACCATCCTGATCTATTCGGTCTTCACTGGCCTTTCCTGCTTCGTCCAGAACATCGAGCAACTGGCGCTCTGCCGCTTCCTCACCGGCCTCGGCGTCGGCGGCGAATGGGCCTGCGGCGCGGCGCTCATCGCCGAGGTCTTTCCGACTCGCTCGCGCACCTGGGTGGCCTGCATTTTGCAGAGCGCCGCCAGCATCGGTATCATCCTTGCCAACACCATCTGCTCCAGCCTCAAAGCTCATGGCTACGACTGGCGTGTAGCCTTTGCCGTCGGTATCGCCCCGGCCTTGCTCACCGTCCTGCTGCGCTACGCCGTTAAGGAGCCCGACGCCTGGATCCACTCGCACGCCACTCACAAGGCCGGCGAAGCGGGTTCCTTGACCGAGCTCTTTTCAACGCGTTTCCGTCGCCACACCCTGGTTGGCGTCTCCCTCGCCATCGCTGGCGTCTTCGGCATCTGGGGCGCCAACTATTTCTCCCAAGATCTCCTCAAACAAGCCCTGCACACGCTTCCTGCGGCCTTGGCCCAATCAGAACGGGTGTCGATCACCAACTGGCAGACCCTAGCCCAAATGGCCGGCTTCCTGGTCTGCGCTCCGATCGCCGTCTATCTCGGCCGCCGCCACTCCTTCGGCTTCTACTTTCTCGGCAGCCTGATCGTCACGCCACTGTGCTTTCACCTCTCCGTGGATGCTGAAAGTGCGCGGCTCTGGGTGCCCCTGATGGGCTTCTTCACCGGCGGCATGTTCTCCGGCTACATCATCTACCTGCCTGAGCTCTACCCCTCGCGATTGCGTGCCACCGGCGCCGGTTTCTGCCTCAACGTCGCCCGCTACATCGCCGCTGCCGGGCCCTGGCTGATGGGTTGGATGCAAGGTAAGATCGAGCTCAAATGGGCCGCCACGCTGATCGCCCTGATCTACCTCCTGGGTCTCGCCGCCTTGCCCTTCGCCCGCGAAACCAAGGACCAGCCGCTGCCAGAGGACTGAGGCAACAATCATCAAAAAGAGTCGGCCAGGCGCGTTTTCTTTGGCGAGATCTGACCCATTGTTGAGGCCTGACTGCTGATCGCTGATCGCTGACCGCTGACCGCTGACCGCTGACTGACTGCTGACCTCTGACCTCTGACCGCTGACTTTAAACCTTAAACTCTCAAAAGAGCTCCCATGGACCCATCTCCAGCACCGCCGCAACGCCTCGGCTACCTGCGCGAAACCGCGATTGTTTTCGGCTACGAGTTCGCCGCCGTTTGGCGCGGCGTCCGGCCCTTGTCGCTCCTTGCCGTCTATTTCCTCGGCAGCTTCCTCGTGGTCGGGATCTTCTGTAAGTTCTATAACGCCGCCGAAGAGAAGGACATGAATCCCGAGGAGGCGAAAGCCTTCATCGCCGCCTTACTCTATTCATCCGTCAAAGACCCGGTGCAAGAGGCCGATGGCCCAGTCTTCGACGATGAAAAACCCGCGGCGGGAAAACCGCACCAAAAGCCCCCTATGCCGAAGCTGTCGGAGCGTCAGGACAAGGCGGTCTCGGCGGTCATCAACTCGACTCCTCTGCCGATGCTATTTGTCTTTTGGATGGGCATTCTGGTGACCCCGCTCTTCTCGATTTTAATGGGCTTCGACCTGCTTGCCGGGGACCTGCAGCACCGCTTCATCCGCTACCTCGCGCCGCGTCTCCGGCCCGGCCCGATGCTGATCGGCAAGATCCTCAGCCAGGTGGCGATCCAAGTGCTGATCTCCCTGATCACCGCCTTCTGCGTCCTCGCCTATTTCTCCTGGCAGCTGAAGGGCTTTGACGCCGCCGCCGCTTTCACCGCGATCTGCCGTTTCTGGAGCCTCAGCATCCCCTACATGGCCACCTACGTCGCCCTCGCCGCCTTCCTTTCCTCGCTCACTCGTGTCCCCCTGCTGGCCCTGCTCCTCCAGCTGGTCGCCATCTTCCTCCTCTGGTTCCTCTCCGCTCTCGCCAGCTGGCCGCCCCTCGCCTTCCTCGATTACCTGCTGCCCTCCTACTACAAGTTCGGCCTCTACAGTCCCGATCCCGCCTACTTCCTCAGCAGCGTCGCCGTCTACACCCTCTTTGCCAGCTTCTTCACCGGCCTGGCTTGGCTGGTCACCACTAGGAGAGACCGATGAACCCGATCCGCCTGCGCGCCCTGCGCAAAAGCTTCGGCCGCAAAGTCGCGGTCGACTCCCTCACGCTCGACATCGCTCCCGATCAGATCTACGGTCTCATCGGTCCCAATGGCGCCGGCAAGACCACCACGTTCTCGATGATGGCCGGCTATCTCCACCCGAGCAGCGGTGACATCGCCATCCTCGGCTGCCGTCCCGGTGACGTCGACGCCCTGCGCAATCGCGTCGGCGTCCTGCCGCAAGACGCCCTGCTGCCGGCCCAGACCCGCTGCGCCGACCTGCTCAGCTACTTCGGCCGCCTGCAGGGTTTCGACACCCTCACGGCCCGCCAACTCGCGGTCGAAGCGCTCGAGCGCGTTGGCCTGCCCGACGCCGCCGAGCTGCGCTGTGGCACCCTGTCGCACGGCATGGCCAAGCGCATCGGCATCGCCCAGGCCTTCCTCGGCAATCCCGAGCTGGTCCTCCTCGACGAGCCCACCGCCGGCCTCGATCCCAAACACGCCCACCAGATCCGCGATCTCATCCGCCAGCAACGCCGTGCCGGACGCTGCATCGTCATCTCCAGCCACAACTTGCACGAGCTCGAATCGCTGTGCGACGCCGCCGCCATTCTCGACCACGGCCGACTGGTGCTCGAAGGGACGATGGCGACCCTCACCGGCAGCTCGCGCCAGATCCGTATTCAGCTCTTGCCCGGAGCCCAGCCCGAGCTCGACGCGCTGCGCCGCCTGCCGCAACTCAAATCGGCCAATTTTGACGCCGCTAACGCCTGCCTCGAAATCGAGGTCGAGGCCGCCCGTCCCGAAGAATTGATCACCGCCGCCCTTGGCCTCCTCATCGCTCAAGGCCTGCTCATCGCCGGAGTCAGCAAAGGCGATTCCCTCGAAGCCCAGGTGATGAAGCTGATCTAAATCATTCTTCCCCCCAAAGGCCGAGACATCATGAAAAAAACGTCCCAATGCCCCAAATGCGGCTCCAAAGAAATAATCACCAAAGCCAAGATTCTCGATCGGACACAATACGGCTATGTACAGCTCACCGTAATGACAGAGGAGAATCCCGATGCGTTGATTTTTAGAGGAGAGAAGACATCTCCTGTCTCCCCTTGGATTTGTAAGTCCTGTGGCTACACCGAATTATATGCTGATCACCCTGACTCGCTTTGAGTTTGACATTCAAGCCGCACAGCGTGCTTCGCCGAGATAAACTAAAAATCGCAGCAGCCGCCGGGCTCCGCGACCCCGTTGGGGTCGATCTTTTTAACTCTCTCCGACCCAAGGTGTCGCCGATGCGGCTCAACCCTGGGCTAAAATCCGCGACTCCTTTGGAGTCAACCGAGCTTGAGCTCATTCAGAAACCGAACAAAAGCTGACCTGAGGCTCCCAAGGATCGCCTTAAAACAGGGTCAATTGCACCGGCTCCTTGCCGCTGGCGGCGCGGACGGGAGCGAAGCTGCGGCGGTGGATGTCGCAGGGGCCGTGTTGACGCAGGGCGGCGAGGTGTTCGGGGGTGCCGTAACCGGCATGGCGCTCAAAGCCATATTGCGGGAAACGCAAAGTGAGTTGGCGCATCAAGGCGTCGCGGTGCTCTTTGGCGAGGATCGAGGCGGCACCGATCGACCACGACAAGGCGTCGCCCTTGACGATGGCTTGGAAGGGGAAAGGCATACCTTTCACGGGCAAACCGTCGATCAGGCAGAAATCTGGCGGGACGAGCAGGCCTTCGGCGGCGCGGCGCATCGCCAGGTGAGTGGCGCGGAGGATGTTGAGCGAGTCGATTTCATCAGCTTCGGCGACGCCGAGCGACCATTCCACGGCCGGGTCGGCGATGAGGGCGGCGGCGAGCTCGGCGCGACGATCGGCGCTGAGGACTTTCGAGTCGGCAATACCGGCGAGGGCTTTGGCCCCCGGACGGAGAAGAACAGCTGCAGCAACGACGGGGCCGGCCAGGGGTCCCCGGCCGGCCTCGTCGATACCGCAGATGCGCACGCGGCCCGCGCCACGCGCCGCGTTCTCGTAGGCGAAAGAATCGACTACGGGAGCGGGGCGGGAGCGAGGCGAGCCGCGGGGCATCCGGAAGCTTAGTTGCGGCTAGCTTCTTGGATGCGAGCGGCTTTACCCACTTTGTCGCGCAGGTAGTAGAGCTTGGCGCGGCGAACCGAACCACGACGCTCGACGGTGACGCTGTCGACGAGGGGGGAGTTGAGCGGGAAGATCCGCTCAACGCCTTGGCCGAAGGAGACGCGGCGGACGGTGATGTTGGCGGAGTTGCCTTCGCCTTTCAGGGAGATGACGACGCCCGAGTAAGCCTGGAGGCGGAAGGCGCCGGCTTTTTCAGCGTCGGGGATCTTCACTTGGACTTTGACGGTGTCGCCGATGCCGAAATTGACGGCATCTTTCTTGACGTATTCACGCAGGATTTTCTGGTACTTGGAGCTCATTTTGATTCCTTTTTGATCAGGTCGGGTCGCGTTTCACGGAGGCGTTGGTGCGACTGTTCCTTTCGCCATTTTTCGATTTCACGGTGGTTGCCGGAGAGGAGGACTTCGGGCACTGACATGCCGCGGAAGTTTTCGGGCCTGGTATACTGCGGGTGTTCGAGGTAGTCTTCATGACTGAAGGACTCGGACACCGCGGACTGATCGCAGCCGAGGGCTCCGGGGAGGAGCCTGACACAGGCGTCGGTGATCACCATGGCAGCAAGGTTGCCGGAGGTAAGCACGTAGTCGCCGATAGAGAGCTCACGATCAACAAGGGCCTGGCGGACGCGAGCGTCGATGCCTTCGTAGTGGCCGCAGATGAAGATCAGATGCTCTTCTCGGGACAGGGCCCGGGCGTCGGCCTGGCGGAACTGGTCACCGGCAGGGCCCATCAGGAGGACCTTGGTGGTGGGAGTTCGCAGGGCTTCGACAGCCGCGAAGAGAGGTTCACAGAGCATCACTTGGCCGGGGCCGCCGCCGTAGGGACTGTCGTCGACCCGGCGGTGTTT
>JAYTMY010000258.1:0-7600 GCA_043748535.1 Lentisphaeraceae bacterium
ATCGTCGGCGGGATCGACAGGTGCCGGCTGATCGACAGAGGGTGCGATGGCTTTACCGGTGGCGCGGGAGACGAGGGCGAGGAGGCGATCGGCGCGATCGGCGAAGAAGGCTTGGAAGTCATTGGCGCGGAGAATGGCGGGATTGATGAGGTGGCCGGCGAGGATTTTGTCCATGGCGGCGTCATCGAGCTGCACCTGTTTATGGCGCTGGAGGTCGCCCAGGTATTTTGACGGGGGGTGGCCACCAATCATGCGGTTGGCTTTGTAGGAGATGGGGGTTTTGTTGATGATGGAGTTGAAGATGGCGGGTTTGATCCCCTGGTCTTCGCACCATTTTTTTGGGAAAATGTGGTGGATATCGAGGTCGACTTCATTAACATCGAGGTCGCGGATATTGGCTTTCCAGAAGAAGTCAGCGGCGTTTTCACGGAGGACAAGGATGCTCAGACCTTTGTAGGCGGCACTGTTGCGGCTGCGCAGGGTATTGAGGCGGTTGGGCTGGAAGGCGGCTTCATAGACGGTGCCGGGGACGGCTTGATCCTCGTGGATCCAGAGGAGGACTTGTTCGAGGTCGTTGGCGACGCGGGTTTCGACGGCGCCACCGTAGAGTTCACCTAAGATGCCGCACCAGAACCATTGGCTGAGTTTGTCGAAGATGCGGGGCTCCATCCAGCGTTCTTTGAGCTTGGCCATGATGGCGGCGAGGGGAACGAGCTGGGTGCGGTAGGGCAGGTCATGGCGACTGTAGAAGGATTCCTTGCGGAGGAATTGTTCAACCCGTTTGAAACCGGCCTCGATTTCTTCCGCAAGTTTTTGGTAATCTTGCAGCTCAAGGGCGAGCATGGAGACGCGTTTGGCGCTGACTGCGGTGGCGGCCTTTCCGGATTTACCTGCGCCGAGGTCGGCGAGGCGTTTGTTGTAGGTGTGCAGGAGGGTGACGGCCTGGATGAAGTCGGTGTTTTCGATCGATTTGAGCAGTTCTTTCTGCTGCAGGCGTTGGCTGCGGCCTTCGATTTTGCGGAGGGCGCTGCCGTACCAATCATCGCGGAGGTTAAAGCCTTCGGCGGCGAAGGTGGCGGTGATCAGCTCGAAGACGCTGAGGGGGACGCCGCCGGTGTTGACCTTCTCGAAGACGAGGCAAACGGCTTCTTTGGAAGTGGCCTTGCCGAGGGCGATGACGGGGAGCTGGTAGGAACGGAAAGCGGTGAGGACTTGTTTGCGGAACTTCATGAAGAGGGAGAACTTCTCCGGCGCGAATTCCTGCAGCGATTCCTCCCACGAGTCGGAATTGAGAATTTCATTACAAGGGAACATCATCTGGCGGCATTCGAGTTCGCGGGAAGAGAGGTCGAGGTCGACATCACGGCCGAAGTTGATCTTGCGTTTGCGATCGGTCTCGATGGAAAAGAAGGCTTCCTCAAGGCGGTCCTCCTGCAGGGCGACTTCGATGTCGATGTAGTAGTGGCGCTCGATGGCCTTGCCTTTGTCGTCGAAGGTTTTCACTGGCTTGTCGAGGGCGAGGACCTGGGTGAGCGAGGTGAGGCGCTGTTGACCATCGAGAATGAGTTTTTCGGGCTTGGGCGGAGTGTCTTTGAAAGGGACATTCTCAATCGGGCGGACCTGGAATTTGACGTCGCCGCCGGTTTCAAGTAGCATGACGGCGCCGACCGGGAAGGAGCGGGCGATGCTGACCAGGAGAGAGCGCACATGAGCGTCGTTCCAGACCCAGCCACGCTGGAAGTCGGGCAATTGGATCTTGCCTTCCTTGATCTCGCGGATGATGTCGGGGAGGGCGATCTTGGTGCTATCGAAGTTGCTCATGAGGATTTCCTGGAATTTTAGAATAGTCTATTTTGCTGAATTTCTGGAGCCGCCAAGTGTTCATTCATGATTATATCGATGGCATTTTCCCCGAATCTTTCATCGATAATTCTTCTGAATTTTGGATCTTTGTAGGTCTGGTAGGTGGCATCTTTGTACATGTATTTAATTGTCGGGTTGAAAGCATCCAGAGCTTTTGATATGGCGTGATCAATGTCTTGTCGGAGAAGTCTTTTGACATCGTTGTCAGTCAGGGATTCGGCGAGAAACATACATCTCCAATGACTGGGTGGAGAAGTTTTTAGGCGTTGACCTACGGATGAATAGAGTTCGTTATAAACTAGTTCGATGTTGTTATCAAAAACTTGCCCGATAGATTCTTTATAAAAATCTAATTTTATCTTTAATATTTCGACTTCTTTTTCAAATAATTTCTTGTTTTTATTCTGTATAATGCATCCAAATTCACCGCCTTCAATAATGTATTTTTGTTTTATTCTTCGCCTTTCTTCATCAATAACTTTTGGGCTTATAAGAAATTTATTTTCCTGGTCAATGGTTCCATTATAGTTGACAAATGGTATCTCGCAGTCCAAAGAATTTTTGTCAGAAAATAGGCTGTATTTGCTACTTATTTTCTTTACGACTTCTGTATCTTGCAAGCCGAATAATTCGGTTGGCAGAGAAATTTTTTGGTTGTTTACCTTATAATTTTCTATCGAAAGTTCGACAAAGGAAATGATTGACCTAAATACTCTCTCGGCACGAGCGATATTAAATTCTTTTGGAGGGCGATTGGAAATGTCAATTTTAACTGCATCTACACTTGATTTTTGAATTGTATCTTTTCCGATTTCTATAGTCGCGTATCCATCATCACTTATGCCACAGGCTTGGGCAAGTTGGTCGGGGATCGAGTTATGTAATATGATGCCGTTTGGTTTGTGTGGTTGTCTGGAACCGGCTTCTATGAGTTCTGGGATCGGACTATAGATGATGGTTTCATCGTCGGCAATGAGCAAGCCGATTCGAACACCGGGTTGGTGATTGATGGTTAGTCCTACTTGAGCGGCGATTTTTTGTATTGTCTCCATGCCTTTGAAATCGATGTCGCCGTAGCCCAGTCTACAGACTTCGCCGTCGACATCAAATACTAGGTGGATGGAATTCAATGGTAAGCGTCTTATGGCATTAGCCAAAGCCTCCGCCACAGGGGTGCGGAGCCCGGGAGCGACATGAACCAAGCGTGTTTGCGCGTTGTTTATGCTGTTGATGAGTGTTTCATCATCGACGGATTTGAAGGTATTCATAGGAGTCATCCTTCGCCGGCGAAGACCGCGACGACGCGGAGGTAGGGGGAGTTTTCGGTCGTCATGGTGTCGCGGACCCAGTCTTGGTGAGCTTTGAAGATCTTTTCGACTTCGCGTGAGGATTCTTCGAAGCGCTGTTGGTTGGCGCTGGTGAGGTGGGCGGGCAGACCGGGGAGGAGGTATTGGCGCTCGGCGCTGCCGAGGCGGCGCTTTTTAAGATCCTTGAGGCGCTCGTAGATGCCTAACAGGCGGGGCTGCATTTGGGTTTCGTAGTCGTTGCGGCAGCGGCTGATCTCGGACAGAGCGGCTTTGACGGCATCGGGGAGGAGAGACTGGAGGGGCTTGAGGTCGAAGGTTTCGCCGCGGTTGGAGAAGCTCTTGGTGCCGATCTGGGTGAGGGCGAGCACCTGGTCGAGATCGAGGCTGGCGCTGAATTTCCCTTGGGAGAAGCGGATGCCGAAGAAGCGGTTGACGACGGGGTGCCCCTGGCGGTTGGGGATGAGGCCGGAGATGAGGAAGAGGGCGTCCCCGTTGGGCAGGCTGGGGAGAGTGAGGGCTGGGGCTTGGTGACGGGAGAAGGCGCATTGGGCCTTGTCGCTGAGCCAGGTAAGGACGGGGTGCATTTCCCAGAGGAGGTGAATACGAGGCCAGGAATCCTCTCGTGTGCGAGCTCGAGCGATTTCGCGCTTGATGTCGGCGATGTTGGCGGAGAGGGCGAATTCGCCGCCGCGGGGAACGAAGGTGTAGCGGTCGGAGGAGCTTTCGTTAGGGTCGAAGTACTTGCGGAGGCGGCGCTGGAGTTCTGTGGGAGCGGTGAGGTTGAGGGTCTGGCGGGCGTCGTCGAAAGAGCACTCAAGCTTGCTTTTGCCGCGGACGAAGTTGATGGCTTCTTTGGCGAAGCTGTAGTCATCTCGGAAGAGGCTGGGGAGGGAGCGAGTGACATCTTCCTTGGGTGCAGCTGGGCTTTCTTCGTGGCCCAAGAGGAGGGCGAGCATGTCGATTGCATCGTCGTCGGCTTTGGCGACAGAAGCGGTGAAGGCCTCGGGGCTGAGGCCGGCCTCGATGGCGGAGGCGACCTTGGCGACTTCAAGATCGGCATCGTAGACACCGAGGAAGGCGGCGGGGTCGCCGATGTTCTTGTTGGCCTGTTCATCTTTCTCGATGAGCAGCTCGAGGATGCGGAGGTCGCCGCGGATCTTGTCGTTGGCGCTTTCGGTGAGGAGGTAGTGGATCTGCGGTTCGTGCTCCTGGCCGTAGCGGTCGACGCGGCCGTTGCGCTGCTGGAAGACCATCAGGGACCAGGGGAGGTCGAAGTGGATGAGGCGGTGGCACTGGTAGTGCAGGTTGATGCCCTCGGAGGCGACATCGGAGGCGAGGAGGAGCCGCAGGGGGGATTCGGCGTTGCCGAAGTCCTCGACGATGCGCTGCTGGTCGATATCGGAGAGGCCGCCGTGGAGGACGTCGAAAGCGTTGTCCTTGAGCTTGAGATCGGACGCGAGCTGTTGGCGGAGGAAATCGAGGCTGACGAGGCTTTCGGTGAAGATGACGAGGCGGTCGCCGGGCTCTTTGCTGGTCCAGGCGAAATCCTTCGACTTGATGAGTTCGAGGAGCTTGCGGTATTTGCTGAAGTCGGCGGGGGCGATGGCGGCGAGGGATTCTTGCAACGAGCTCAGGGCTTCGAGGTCATGAAGAGTGCCGTCGACCGGTTTCTCCGCCTGCTCTTTCTGGAGTTTGGCGCAGCGGTTGTCGATCGTCTTGAGACAGGCGGCGGGGCTGGAGAAGAGGGCCTTCTCCAGGGTGGTGCGGAAGAGCATTGAGCCGTTGCCGCGCTGTTGGTCCTGTATGCGGCGGAACTGCATGCCAGAGAGCACTTCGTAGGCGGCCTCTTCGGCGGCGCTGGCCTTGACGCGGTGTTTGACGATGGTGCGTTCTTTGAACTCTTGCTGGACTTGATCCTTGATGTCCTTCTTGAAGCGGCGGACGCAGAGGCCTTGGATATCGGCGGGGCCGTAGTCGGAGACATCAGCGATGGCGGTAGGATCGAGCATGTTCATCAGACTGGCGAAGGATTCCGCCTTGCCGTCGTGAGGCGTGGCGGAGAGCATGATGAGGGAGTCGGAGTGCTGGGCGAGGAGCTTGGCGAGGCGGGAACGCTGCGAGTTGGTGCCTCGCTGGGCGACGTTGTGCGCTTCGTCGATGACGATGATGTCCCAGCGGCACTTCTCGAGGCTGGTGCGGTATTCGACGTCCTGCTTGAGGGTGTCGATGGAGATGATCGCCTTGTCGAAGTAGGCGAAGGGGTTGTGGTTGGTGGGGATCTTATGCTTGACGCGTTGGATGCCGACGGAGTCGAGGCGGACGAGGGGGATGGAGAAACGCGACCACATCTCCTTCTGGAACTGGGTCATCATGCTCTTGAGTGTGAGGACGAGGATGCGCTTGCCGCGTCCGCGGCGGATGAGCTCGGTCATGAGGATGCCGGCTTCGAGGGTTTTGCCGAGGCCGACGGCATCGGCGATGAGGATGCGCTGGCGCGGCTCGTTCAGGGCGCGGGTGGTGGGTTCGAGCTGATAGGGAAGGACATCCATGGCGGCACGATGGCCGGCGACGATCTTGGCGTCGGTGGGCGGTGTCTGGCGCAGCAGGCTCTCGATGAAGAGGCGGGTGTGGAGGAAATTCGGCGACAGGTCTTGAACCAGATCCGTAGCGGCGGGATCGAGGTGCGTGATATCAGCTTCAAGCTCGGTGAGGAAGATCGATTCACGGTCCTTGACCAGTTCGGAGATGCCGACGCAGGCGAGAGCCTGGCCTCCGGAAGAGGTACGATCGACACGGCGGACGATCCATTCGGCGTCACGGATGCAGACGCGGGCGCCGGGGGCGAAGGTGGTCGAGGGCATAAGCTTATTCCGAGTAGTCTTTCAAGGTGAGTTGGGGTCGGCCGGCGAGGAAGAGCGCGGCATTGAGGACGCGGATGTCGTCATCGAAGCCGATGGCGGATTCGAAGTCATTTTCATCGTCATTGGTAAGTGCGAAGTAGTGCATGGCGCCCTTGAGGGATTCTTGAGCTTGGGGGCTGAAGGAATCCCAAAGCGGGACAAGCTCCTCGATGGCGGCGACAATGCGGGTGGCGGAGTCGATGTCGACGATCGGGCATTCCTCGGCGGCGGCTTCGGCTGCCTTCAAATGGGCGTGGCAGGCGGCACGGAGCTCGCTGAAACTCAGCGAGGAAGCTGCGCGGTTGCACTTGTGATGAGCGAGCTGCTCGGCGCGGTTCGGTGGGTAGAGGAGTTTCATGAAGAGCCTTGGCGTTTTGAGATTGGCACTATACAGCAATCTCTGTCCCTCTGCTCCGTCTGATAAGATCTGTTTGTAACTTCAGCCCGGTACTAGATCACTTCATCTCGCGCAGCCAGGTCACGGCGCTTGGGTGGGCCTTCCAGGTGTCCTTGAGATCGGCAGCGAAACATTGAGCTTCGCTTTCTTCGCCGGGGCAGTAGGAGTGGGGAGTCGCTTTCGGGATGAGTTTCCTTCCTAGGATGAAGGCGGGGAGGTGGGGGTTGAGCTCTTTGGCCCTGTTGACAGCGATGCGGGCTTCCGCAAGGTCGCCGCTGAGGAAGCGTTCGAGGGCGCGGCACCAGGAGAAGACCGGCATGTCTTCATCGGAGTGTTTGGCGAGGAGACTGCGGGCCTCATCGACTCGGCCGAGGCGGAGCAGCAGCGGCAGCAGGCTGTAGCGGTGGCCGGGATTGTCGTTTTCGCACAAATCGAGCATGGCGGCGAACTCAGCGGCGGCTTCGCTGAGCTGGCCGTTGCTGCGCAGGGCAAAGGCCAAGGAGTGACGGGCCCGCATGTAGGGGCGGGTTTCGATCAAACCCCAGAAGTGTTTATGCCCGGTGACGAAGATCTCGGGACCGAGTGCCGCGGCGTTGAGTTCGACCAGCTCGCGCAGGACGGGAATCTGCTCGGCGGGGCTGAGCTTGGAAAAGTCGAGGATCATGCGGCGCGCCTCGAGATTGCCAGGGTGGATCCGCAGCGCCTCGGTGAGCAACGCCAGCTGTTTTTTCGGGGTCGGGGCGTCCATCGCGTCCCACACCAGTTCCTGCGCCAATTCTTCGGGAGGCATTGAGGCCGCGCCGGGAGGGAGGCAGATGGAGGAAGCATTGGTTTTGCGGCGTACCGCAGCGACTTTTTTGCGGTCCTGGTCGCGACTGGATTTGGCCATGGTGATTTCCGGATGAGGAGTTGAAGTTGGCTGTGTCAGAGAGGGACTTTATCGCGCCACGGCGGATACTCTACTTGACCAAGAAAACCCGGAATCCTGGTGATGTCCTCGTTGATCTAACCAAGAAAAGGCGATTTCTTGGTTGGATCATTGGCGATGCAACCAAGAAAATGCGATTTCTTGGTTATGTTGTGCAGGTAACGACCAAGGATTGGATCAATGGAAGCCCTTCACCCGAAGCTAT
>JAYTMY010000259.1:0-16142 GCA_043748535.1 Lentisphaeraceae bacterium
GGCGCCAAGTACGGTATGAATACTTTGGATTCCCATCTTTTACAATTGTTTGAATCGGGTATCATCTCCTATGCCGAGATGATCACCAAGTGTAAAGACGCCACTTTCATCAATGAAAAAATCCGCGGCTGAGCGGCTGTGACCCCAGGAGACACCTATGCCTAAGTTTGACTATGTCGCTATGGATGCCCGCGGACGCGAGTCCAAGGGTACGATTGACGCCGAAAACGCCAAAGTGGCCGAGGCCCAACTGAAGGAAAAGGGACTGCTTCCCCGCGAAATCAACCCCCAAAAAGGCGCCAAGGTCGCTAAAAAAGGAGCGGCCAGCAAGCAGATCACCTTCGGCGGTGCACCGGCGATCAAGGGCAAGGAATTAACCACCTTCACCCGCCAACTTTCGGTTCTGATCTCTGCTGGTCTTCCCTTGGTTCGCGCCTTGCGCACCTTGGAAAAACAGGCCAAACGCACCCCCCACATCCAAATGGTTCTCGGCCAGGTCGCCGATGCGGTGGAAGGCGGCTCGACCTTCTCGGAAGCCCTCGGCCAGCAGAAAAAATCCTTTGATGATTTGTACTGCGCTATGATCAAGGCCGGTGAAGCGTCCGGTGCCATGGAAGCGGTTCTCGACCGTCTTGCCATGTTCATGGAAAAGGCCGAGCGCCTAAAACGCAAGATCAAGGGTGCATTGACCTACCCAGTCGCGGTCCTCAGCATCGCCATTTGTATCACCGGCTTCTTGATGGTCTTCATCGTGCCGAAATTCAAAACCATTTTTGATGACATGCTGAAGGGTGAGCCGCTGCCTGGTTTGACCGCCATGGTGGTCGCCTTCTCTGATTTCATTAAAGGTTATTGGTACATCTGTATAGCTATGGTCATTGGCGGTTTCTTTGGCTTTAAAGGCATGGCTGCAACCCCCCCAGGACGGCTGCTCATCGACACCATGGCGCTCAAGATGCCGCCCTTCGGTGGCCTCGTCACCAAAGTCAACGTCGCGCGCTTTTGCCGCACCCTGTCGACACTTCTATCTGCCGGTGTCTCTATCCTCCAGGCTCTGGACATCGTGAGAGAGACGACAGGCAACAAAGTCGTCGGTGCCGGTATCTCGTCGATTGCCAATGCGGTGAAAGAAGGTGAAGGGATGAGTAAACCTCTGGAGAACACCGGCATTTTCCCGGTAATGATGGTCTCCATGGTGGAGGTCGGTGAAGAAACCGGCGCTCTCCCCGACATGCTCATTCGGGTTGCGGACATCTACGAGGAAGAAGTCGACGTTGCGGTTGACTCACTCACCTCGCTGATCGAGCCGATCATGATCGTCGGCCTCGCCGTCATCGTCGGTACCATCGTCATCGCCATGTTCATGCCGATGATCGCTATCATGCAAAAACTCTGAGGAAATGAACGGCGCCTGTCTTGATGGACAGGCGCAGGCATTTACAGTCAGCACCCATTGTCGTATTTCAGCTAAGGAGTCTCAGGATGCTCAGTTTCACCAATAGCTTTCTTCGCCGCCAGTTCCCCGTTCTCGCTCTTGCCTCACTGGCCTTCTCCTCCCTTGCCTTGCACGCCGAGGAAGTCACTGACGAGGACACCGACCTGAGCTTCGCGGAACGGCTCTGCGAAAACAAGGTGCTAGAACCCGAGCAAAACAGCTTAATCAAAATCCTGAAGCAGAAATACACCGCCAAACCTGGCTTCATCGCCATGCTCGAAGGCGCCATCGGTTACGCCCAAGGCAATCCCGGCAAAGGCCGCGAACGCTTCATCTCGATTCCCTCCGACGACCCCTACTTCCAAAAAGCCATGGCGAAATGGCTGTCGATTGCTGGCGAGAAGAATAATGAAGAAATTCGGGATCTGAACGGGGTTGCGATGGCAGCCGAAAAATACTGGAAGAGCCCATTCCACGTCAACTTGAAGGTCGAAGATAAAGACTTTAAGGTCATCTACGAAGGTATGAAGATCTACTACGCTAGCCTTAAGAGAGACAAGCTCGCGGAGGCTAAAAAGCTTGCGGCAGATTGGGAAAAGCAATTCATTGGACCTGCCGGTGCCGCTTGCGAATACTCTCTCGCTGATGTTGGTCCACTTGCAACCTATTCAGATTTTGTCGATTATCTCGACAAGATCGAGAGTGACTTCTTCACCAACAAGAAGGGCTTTAAAATCAACAGCAAAGAGCTGGAAGCCCGCTTGAAAGAGGCGAGTAGCAGCTTGGCCAATGAATCTCCCTACAAAGACTGGATGGAATCGGAAAAAGCCCGTGTTCTCGCTCTCCTCGGCAAGGAAGATGAAGCCTTGAAGCTGCTGGATCGCCGCGAAGCCAACTTCAAGGCGATGGAAGAAGGCATGCTTAAAGATAAGGACAATGAAAAGATTCCGAAGGATCAGATTCTTTACAGTTCTCCCATGGCGCCGTTCTATTACGCCAAGGGGGCCGTCCTCCAGATCAAGGCCTGGAAGCTGATCGCTCAAGGCAAACAGCAGGAAGCCGTCGGCCTGCTCTTCAATTTGCCCGATGCCAGTGGCAAGCCCGGTGCTACATTTGCCATGGCCGCAACCAATTATTATGTCTGCGTCGCGAAATACAAACTTGCCCGTTGCCGCGACAACGCCGCTTGGCGTTATGAAATCGAGCTGCAACCGGTAGCCAAAACAGCGTCGCGCGTCGCTCCTCTCAAGGCCCTTCCTGGCGTTGAGACCAAGGACTTGTTTGAGGCTGCCTATAACCAGAAACTCTATGCCGAGGCTTTGGCCTTGGATCCCAAGGTGCGCGCCGAGTTTGTTGCCCTGAAAACCGATGTCAACACTATCGGACAGTACCTCTGGTTGCTCGCCACTGCTGCCTTTGAATCACGTAAATACACTTTGGCTGATCAAGTCCTAAAAGAGCTGAAAGCGAAATATCCCACGGCCAAGAACCCCCGCGAGCCAGCCAGCAAGACCTACGCCGAGTTGTGCGAATCCATGCTTAACGGCAAAGCGACCAAGCTCATCAAGGAGCTGGAAGCTGAAATCGCCAAAAAAGCTGACGCTGCTAAAACCAAAGAGATCGAAGAACTTCAAGTCTTCGTAGTCGTTGCCGATAACGCCCAGACTCGCTTGTATGCGGCGATGACGATCTATCTCGATTTCGAAGCTCTGAGAAATAAAAGAGACCCGTCCGCCAAGGTGCGAGCCAAAGACGCCATGGACGCCTTCAATAAGCTGATCAAAGACCCCAAATACGCCAGCGGCCCTGAGGCCTTGATTGCTCTCTATTATACGGCTGAATTACATGCCTTTGGTGGCGACACCGACAAGGCAGAAGAAATCTGGCAGCTCTACTTCATCAAGGAATCGGGCTTGGATATCAAAGGCCGCTTCCTCAAGCTCTGCTGCTTGTCGAAAATTGCCAACCAACGTTCCCGTCTCGGATTGTTCGAAGGTCCGAAGACCGTCGACATGGCCGTGTCGGAATACTGGAAGTTCCGCAAGGATGGCAACAACAAGTGGGAAGAAATGAGCAGCGATCAGGCGAAGAGCGCGATCAACATGGACGCCAACATTGCCGCCTTCTCCCTCGACAAAACGCTGAAAAATCTCGATATTCCGCGCAAGACCTTGGTCGAGAAGCGTAAGGAACGCAATAAGATCTCCGAAGACGACAAGCTCGGCCATGAAGCCGCGGCAAAAGTCGTCCGCGATCTCGAGCGCGACTTCCAGCCCAAGGCTAAGGAGGTCAGCGAACTGATTGAAGGCTGGTGTACCACTTATCCCGAAGCCGACCGAGTTCCTCATTTCCGCCTCAAACAAGGCAAACTCCTGCTGGATGCCGGCGATATCAACAGCGCCCGCAGCAAGTTCGAGCTGCTGAAATCGAAGTTCCCCAATCATGAAGTCACCAAAGCCGCTGCCATGGCTGTGGTGGAACTGCACCTGGAAGCCGGCGAAAGAGGCGATGCTGCCCGCGAAGCCTTGGCCATCGATGTGAAGACGCTTCCCGACCAGACCCTGCTCTTCCTGTGCCGTAAATTCCGCTTCATCACCAAGCCCGACGAAAGCATCAGCGCCGCTGACGCCAAATCTTGTTGCGAGTTGGTGATCAAGGTTTGCACTGAGTTCTTGACTCGCCCGGTCGCTGACGACGCTGCCAAGATTCAGGCCAACGGCTGCAAATTTGAAGCCGCTCGTGCCCAGTTCTACACTGGCGAAGAAGCCAAGGCCTTGGCCAGCTTCGAGCAGATGCTGAAAGACAACGATGCCGAGAAAGATCTGAAAAAGAAGTCCCCCTATGTTTACGACATCCGCTTGATGAAAGCCGAGATTCTCGTCAACACCGCCAAGACCATGGAGGACTTCAATGCCGCCATTAGCGAGCTTCGCAAACTCAAAGATGAGGTCAATCAATTGCCCGCCAAGTTCCCCAATAAGAACATCTTGGCTATGACCTGCCAACTCTTCATCGGCGAAGCTGGCTATCGTGCCGCCCGTGCCTTGGGTGCCGCTGCCATCCCCTTGATCAAATTGGCCAACGCTGAATGCTACAACCTTTACCAGCCGAAAGGCAGGGCCCCAGAGGGCATGGAGGCCGACGATTGGGATCACTTCCAAAGCGAAGCCCTGTTCTATCAGATCATGTTCAATGCTTATCTCGGTCGTCCCGTCGCAGAAGACCAGAAGAAAGAATTCATCAAGAGATACCCCACCTCGCCGCGGAGAAAGTTGCTAAATCCGCTGCCTCAGGCACTCTGATTCATTTGACAAATTCGAAAAATAGCACATATTCATACCATAGGAGCATTCCCATGAAAAGTATTTTGGCGATTCTGTTGATGTTTGTCACTTTGACGGGCATGGCACAAGTCACGGTGAAGACCACCACCGGTGAAACGATCGAAGGGCTTGAGGCCACTTTGGATGCTGGTCGCCTCAAGATCAAGCTTGATGGTGGTTCAGCACGCTCCTTTGACACCAAGGCGCTGAAGCAGGTAATCATGTCTGAGCCTGCAGACCTCAATAACATCCGTCGCTTGTTTTACGCCGGTAAATACCCCGAGGTCTTGGCCCTTAAGCCGAAAGCCGATGCCTTGAAGCTGATGGGGTGGGGGAAATTTGCCGCTTATTATCTTGCTCGCGCTTGCATCGCTATCGGCAAAGCCGAGGAAGGACGCAGGTTTTTGCGTGAATATGAGAACTGCGTTGAGGGCGCCAATATCGGCGCTGGCTCTCTCATGATCAAGCTTGGCTTGGCCGAAACCGACATTGCCATGGGAAAAACCACCGAAGCCGAAATTTTTTTACTCAATGGGACCAGTAAATATGATGTTTCCGTTCGTAAGTACGTCGCTGTCGCTCGTGCCCACCTCTACTTCGCCCAAGGGAAATTTGAAAACGCCAAACTGGAGCACCTCAAGGTCGCACTTTGTGATTCGCAAGATTTGGAAGCGCATCTCTCCCTGCGGGAGATCGATGCGATTCTTAAGAAGCTTCAGGATCCTCGCGGCGGCACGCCCCTGAAATTGTCTAGTTCCACCAACGATTGATGCACCCCAAAAACCAACCCGGAGACAGAAAGACATGAAGAGCATTCGCAACATCCTGATGGCAAGCATTTTCGCCTGCTCACTTTTGTTTGGCAGCCTGAGCGCCATCGCCCAAGCCGCCCAAGCCGCCCCTACCGCCCCTGCCGCTGAGGCCGCACCAGCGATGCCCAAAGCTGACTTCTATAACATCGTCATTGTCGGTACTCCGATGCCGATTAACCAGATCATCTGGCTCCTCCTCCTCGGCGTCTCCATCGCCACCTTCGCCCAGATCATCGATGCGTCGATTCAAGTGAAACGGGAAAAACTCCTCCCCGCCCACTTGGTCGAAGGTGTTCGCACCTGCCTGCAAGAAGGTGACCTCGAAGGCGCTATCGCTACCTGCGAAGAAAACCCCGGCCCGCTCTCCAACATTCTTCTCGCTGGCTTCTCCCAGATCACCGAAGGTTTCGCCGTGATTCAGGAAACCATCGTCAAGGCTTCCGAACTGGAAACCGAGAAGATCATGCAGAAGCTGAACTTCCTCAACATCTACGGCCAGATGGGCCCGATGCTCGGTCTGCTCGGTACCGTTACCGGCATGGTCTCGGCCTTTAACGGCCTCGCCACCATGACTGGTGCTGGTAAAGCAGCCATGCTCGCCATCTCCATCGCCGGCGCTCTCTGGACCACCATCGCCGGTCTCTTGATCTCCATCCCTGCTCTCCTAGGCTTCACTATCTTCCGCAACCAAGCGATCAAGATCATCATCGAAACCGAACAAACGGTTATCGACTTGATTAAAACCCTCCGCAACGCCGAAGTTGCCAAAGACGCCGAGTAAAATCCGAGCCATCCCCCATGGCGTCGCCAAGGGGGATCATAAAGGAGAGCACTTATGGGTAAATCCAGAACTGAAATGAAACAAGAAGTCCCGATTTCGACCCTGATCGACATCGTCTTCTTGCTGATCATGTTCTTTGTCGCCACGGCCAACTTCGACTCTGAAGGTTTCGACAACAACGTTGAACTGGCGAAGGCGCAGCACCTGCAGAAAATGACCACCAAGCCGATCAATCAGATCGCCATTTCCATCGACTATAATAACATCACCAAGGGTTATGATATTAAGGTCGGTGGCATTCCTGCCGATGGCAAGATGGTGGAAAATTGCTTGCGCGATAACGTTAAGCGTATGGGCTCCGGCACCGAAGCTTTCATTCGCGTCGATAAACGCTGCAAACTGGGTGCACTTGAAGAAGTCACCACCGCCTGCGGCGCCGCCGGGGTCGCCACCATCAAGATCTCGGCTGAAGCCGTAGGGGGAGATAAATAACATGGGTAAAAGAACCGAGTACGCATCGGAAGTTCCGATGTCCGCCATGATCGATGTCACCTTCCTTCTCCTCATCTACTTCGTCGTGATGCAGAAAGAAGTCAAGGACGAATCCTTCGTCGCGGTCAACCAACCGGCCCTGAACCCCGGTCCGCCTCCTGCCGTCCTGCCGACCACTTGCGATATCTATGTTCGCCCCGATGCCTACATCTCGCGCGGAGAGGCCTATCCCACTGTTGATGGCTTGCTGCCCGACCTCGAGCACTTCGCCTCCAACTCGGAAATCGATCAGGATGATCAAGCCACTCCGAAGCGCCGCAAAAACGTCATTGTCAACCTTAAGCTGTCGGTTCATGCGACCCAGCAGCAATTGGTTGATCTCTTGGACGTTCTTGCCAAGCACGACTTGACCAAAATCAACTTCTTCTATCTCAAGGGTGCGGTTGACGCCCCCGTTCCTTGATCGAATAAGTCATTGAAAAAACCTCCCTTAACCGGGAGGTTTTTTTGTCCCTGATGGCGGGCCATCAGAGACTGACAGGGCGATGATCTTACACCGCGTTCTTGCTGACCACATCCTTCAAGGACTGAAGGTCGTTGGCGAGCGTGCCGCAGCGCTCAGGTAGGGTTTCAAGCCGGTCCAAGATGTCGTGTCGGGGATGAACGTCAGGCAATGCCTCGCGAACCGTGTCGGGGAACTTCGCCGGATGGGCGGTGGCGAGCAGGACGCAATCAGAGCCGAGGAGGCCAGTTTCTTGAGCCGCGTGCCAAGCGGTGGCGGTGTGGGGATCAAGGACATAGCCGCCGGATTGGGCTGAAGCCGATTTCACGGCAGCCAAGGTCTGGAGATCGTCACAGGCGACAGCAGCAAAGAGACCAGCCGGATCGGGTTGTTCGACGCGCATCGAGCCCTGGGAGTTGAATTGCTCCAGAAGGCTCCGGGTGGCTTCACCGCCTTTCAGGTGCCATAGGTAACGTTCGAAGTTGGAGGCGACCTGAATGTCCATCGATGGCGAGGCGGTGTGATGAACTTTGCCGCGGCGATAATCGCCCGTGCTGAAGAAGCGCGGCAGGATGTCGTTGGCGTTGCTGGCGAGAACCAGTTTGCGCACCGGCAAGCCCATGCGAGCTGCCAGATAACCAGCATAGATGTCGCCGAAATTGCCGGTCGGAACGACAAAACTCAAGGGCTTGCCGCCAGCTTGGCTCCAGGCCGAGAAGTAGTAGACGATCTGCGCCAGGATCCGGGCGAAGTTAACCGAGTTGATGGCGCCGAGCTGATGCTTTTCTTTGAAGGCCAGATCGTTCATCAAGGATTTCACCAGAGATTGGCAGTCATCAAAGCTGCCTTGCACCGACAGGTTGTGGATATTGTCATCAAGAACCGTGGTCATCTGCTTGCGTTGTAAGGGAGACGTGCGGCCGTGGGGATGAAGAATGGTGACGCCGATGCGGGCCCGTCCACGCAGGGCTGAAATCGCTGCCGAGCCGGTGTCGCCCGAGGTGGCTCCGACGATGTTGAGGCGTCCGCCGCTGCGGGCGAGCAGGAATTCAAACAAGGCGCCGAGGAATTGCAGGGCGACATCTTTGAAGGCTAGGGTGGGGCCGTGGAAGAGCTCAAGGACGCGGCAGGGACCGATGTCGACCAAGGGTACCACGACGGGAGTGGAGAAGCTGGCGGTAGCTTGGCGGATCAGTCCGCGGAGTTCAGCCTCGGTCAGATCGTCGGCATAGGCATGCATCACTTTGACCGCCAGATCTTCCCAAGAGAGACCGATAAGAGTGGGCAGGATGGGGCGGAAATCAGGGATCGATTCGGGGACATAGAGACCGCCATCGGGGGCCATGCCTTCGAGGGCGATTTCACTGAAGCTGCGGGCGGCGGCAGTGCCGCGGGTGGAGACAAATTTCATCGGTAATCCTCATACTGTTTGCGGGCGCTACTGTAGAAGCATTTTTCACTCTCGCGTCTGTTGATGACGCATACGTGACTCAGCAATGACGCATTTGCCGGATCGACAGCCAAGTGAAATATGCGAACATCACCGCGGCGAAGAAGAGACCGAAATGAAGAGCGGTCAGAACCAGCAGGACTCCAGAGGCGACCGAAATTCCTTCGATCCAAGACGGCGGGCTTGAACGATGTCGCGACAGCAGGCTGCTCAAGGCTTGGAAGCCGTCCATCGGGCGGAGAGGCACCAGGTTGACCATGCCCCAGATGATCGAGATGAAGAACAGGTAGGCCAGGAAGCTTTTCAATTCAGGCACCAGAGTTGGCGGCGATGGGGTGAAAAGCACGGCAGCGGCAATCAAGCCGGGGACAAAGCCGAGGGCTGGGCCACTGATCGCGATGAGAAAACTTTCGCGCCAAGAAAGGCGCCGGCTGGGATTCCAGGTCGTGGCGCCGCCAAAGCCATGCAGGGCAATCGAGGTGTTTTGTCCGCCATACCAACGCGCCGTGAAGGCATGGCCAAGTTCATGGACGAGGATGCCGATGAACAGCGCAGCGGTGAAGATGACGATCGTCAGTAAGCTGTTGCCAAAGGCAAAGCCGGCAAGGAGGCTGATGAGCCAAAACATCGGTTCGATGGTGACCGGAAAGTTGAAGATGCGGAAATGCATGATGCGTCTATAGAAACTCCGTGAGAAGAAAAAAATTAGCGATGCCGTTCCTGCGACATCTCATCGCGGAGCCGGGCAGCCAGTTCAAAGTTTTCCGTGGCGACGGCTTTTTCCAAGCGCGCCTCAAGGCTGTTATCTACCGTAGCCATCGGCTTGAAGGTGTCCGGCAGGCCCTGGGTTGACGGCGCTTGGCCACAGCACACACCGCATTTCGCCATCACTTCCGCCGCGATGAAAACCGGGGCGCGGCAGCGCAAGGCCAAGCCAATTGCGTCTGAGGGTCGGCAGTCGAGACGCAACGGGCCGTTCGGCGTATCGAGAAGCAAGTCGGCGTAATAAATGCCGCGATCGTAGCGGCAGATCAGGGTCGAAGTGACCCGCGCCCCGAGGCTTTGCACCAGTTGATGCATGAGATCCTGGGTGAGCGGTCGCTCGGCTTTGGCGCCGCTGAGAGCGAGGGAGATGGCTTGGGCTTCGGCCATGCCGACGCCAATGGGCAGGACGGGACGACCCTCACTTTCCTGCAGGGTGAGCAGGAATCCATTACTGGTGACGGCGATGTCAATATTGCGGACGGTGATCATTCAGCTTCTCCTTCGACGGAAACATAGGCCAAACCCTGCAGTGGCGCAACATAAGTCTTGCAATTGAGCTATCTTGGCGGCAAAAAAACAGGAGAATCTCTATGTCCGACGTCCGTCCCCCCACCCCGAGCCCCCTTCCTTTTGCCGATCGCGAGGATGAAATGAAGATTTGCGGCGTCGCCGCCTGCCGTGCCGTCTTCCAGAATCGCCCCGAAGCGATCATCAAGGTTTGGCTTGAAGACAGCCGAGCTCCCGCCTTCGGCGAAGAAATGCGCTGGCTCGCCAGCCAACGCCTCGGCTACCGCGTCACTGATGGTGCCGAGTTGGCGAAAGTCAGCGGCTCGACTCACCACGAAGGCATCTGTGTCCTGCTGCGCGCCCCGCCGCCGCCGCCCTCTCCGGCCCGCCTGGCGGCTGAGCTCGCAGCGCGTCCCGGTCCTGCCACCGTCATCCTGCTGGAAGACATCGGCAATCCCCATAACCTCGGCGCCATCATGCGGGTCGCCGCCCACTTCGGCGCCGCCGCAGTGATCGCCTGCGGACGCCAACGCGCCGGCTTCAGCTCGGCCGCCGCCCGCAGCGCCGAAGGCGGCTTCGAAAAGCTGGTTTTCATCGATACGGAAAATCCGCTGCCCGTCCTGCGTTCCTTCGCCAGCGCCGGCTTCCGTTGCCTCGCCACTTCAGGCCATGCCCGCGACGATCTCTACGCCGTGGAACTGCCGCCCAAGCTCCTTATCGTCTTCGGCAGCGAAGCCGATGGTCTCACCCGCGACTGCCAGCAGGCGTGCCAAGGCGACATCGCCATTCCCGGTAGCGGCTCGGTGGAATCGCTCAACGTCGCCACCGCCGCCGCTACCGTCCTCGGCGAAGTCTGGCGCCGCCAACACAGCCGCTGATTTTTCTCGGGCGCTGGCTGCATCAGCGCGACAAGAGCCTGTGGAGTGACGCCCGCTGGCTGGATCTTCTGTATGCCCATGTGCCCATACTGACAAGATCAAGCTCGCTCAGCGATGGAGGGTTCAAGATGTGGGAGGAGGGGGTCCTTACGCTTTGACGGCGGGCGGACCAAGCTCTACCTTCATGCCGGCAATTGGACTTTGGTTTTGACCTCAAGGCCAAGATTCACTCCAACCCTATACCTGTCTGCACTCCTAAGCTGACTTCCTGATGCAGGTCAAAGACGACGACTGGACGCCAGACCCAAAGTCAGCAGTACATTCTGTGGCGGAAAGAAATCTTAACTCTCAACTTCTAATTTGATGAAAAAATGCGCCCGACCACCCGACTCCTTCTACTTCTCTGCCTGCTGCTGGTGATTGCCATTGCGGCAGTCTGGCTGCGCCAGCCTGCATTGGCACTGGTCTGCGGCCTGTTGTTGCTTTTGGCGGGGCTTTTCGATGTCTGGCAGTCGCGCTTGCAGCCGGGCCTGCTGCACGTGCGGCGCGAGGTCGGCAAGATCCTGCCGGTGGGCATTCCGGTGCGCATCCATCTCGAACTGATTTATCGCGGCAAGCGCAAACTTGAGGTCGAAATCGTCGATCACGCTCCACCGACTTTTATCGAAGAAGCCCAGCATTTGCAGGTGTCCTTGCCTCCCGGCAGCCGCGCCGAAGCCTTCTACCGGATTCTGCCGCGACAGCGTGGCCCAGCTCGTTTCGACGGCCTGTCGTTGCGCTTCGACTCGATCTTCGGTCTGTGGCGGATGGAGTCCTTCCTGCCTTTGCCCGACGAGGTCAAGATCTATCCGAACTATGCCGAGATCGCCCGCTTTGCCGAACTCGCCGGTATGCAGCGTCTCGACCTGATGAACATCCACCGCAGCCGCAACCGCGGCGAAGGCACAGAATTCAAGGATATTCGCGAATTCCGCACCGGCGACCGCCTCTCCAACATCGACTGGAAGGTCACGGCCCGCTACGGCACTCCCCATACCCGTCAGTTTCACCAGGAAACCGCGCAGCAGATCTTCTTTCTCCTCGACTGCGGCCGCAACATGCGCAGCCGCGACGGCGCCGTGTCGCATTTCGACGCCGCCCTCAATTCACTCATCCTCCTCAGCCACGTGGCCACCGGCCAAGGTGACTGCGTCGGGATGATGAACTTCGCCAGTCCGAGCCCCCGCTTCTTGCCCAAGCTGCAAGGTGCCAGTGCTGTTCAGCAACTTCTCAATACCACCTACGACCTCCACTCCAGCCTGATGGTGCCGGACTATGAAGACACCGCGGTGCAATTGCTCGCCCGCATCAAACGTCGCCAGCTCATCCTCGTCCTGTCCAACTTGCATGAAGAAGAAACCGACGAAGTCCTGCCCTTCCTGCAACGCCTGCGCAGCCGCCATCTCGTCGTCTACGCCTCCTTGCGCGAAAAGGTCCTCGACGAGGCCGCCACGGCCGAGCTCGCTAACGATGCCGACGCCTTGCAAAGCGCCTTCGCCCTCGACCTCCTCGATCGCCGCGCTCAAGCCCTCGCTTCGATTCGCCAAGCCGGCATCATCACCCTTGACTGCACCCCCGAACAATTGCCCGCCGCCTTGGTCAACAGCTACTTCGAAATCAAGGCCTCCGGGCGGCTCTAAGCCACGGCCTTGCCAACGCCGCTGAAAAATAGTGCATGAGGAGCCAGTGGAGATAAATCCCAAGCTGCGTGACGCCAAATGGGAAGACCTCGCAGCGCTTGCAGCGGTAGAGGCCCATCCTTGGGTTGCCGTTTGGCAATATCCCACCACCACGGAGCTGCAGCGGGATTTTCTCCATCAGATCTTGTCCGGCACTGCTTTTCCTGGCTGTAAAGTCCACCTCACCGTGATTGAAAGGGATGGGCGACTCATCGGTTTTATCCAACACACGCATCGCCAGACGGCAGGTGTCGAGTGGGTGGTCTGCGGCTGGAGCCTCTTGCCGGAGTATTGGGGCCAAGGGATCATGAGTAATGCCTTGCGGCAGTTGTTCGACCGCTTTTTTGCTTCCCAGATCGAGTATGTTTTTGCCGACTATTTCCATGGCAACCATCGTTGTCAGCGCTTGCTGGAGAAACTCGGCTTTGTCCCGCAGCCCATTCCTTGGCTAGAACGTCTCAGGATCATCTGGGGCACCCGTCACTTGGTCTGGCTGCATCGAACTCGCCTCGATCGCCCCAGTGGTCCAGAGTTTCATTCTGATGACAATTTGACATGAAACGCCGATGTGCGGCGACTTTTGTGCGGGTTATTTGGGGGCTCGTTATTTCTTGTGCCCCACTGGCAGGGCAGGCAGAACGGGGAGATCGAGGACCTGCTTTTGCGCCAGCAACCGCTCCCGCAGGGCGGGATAGGGCAGGCCTTGCACGGTCACCCCTTGTTTGGCAGCGAGTGCGGCGGCGATGCCGGCGCTCTGGCCGAGAATCATCCACGTCGGCTCGACGCGGATGGAAGAAATGCCCACATGGGTACACGAAAGTGCGACTGGAATAAGCAGATTATCGCATTCGGCGGGCAGGGGCAGAATGCTGCGATAGGGAATTTGATAGGCGTAGCCGTGTCCTCGGCCTGGCATCCGCACCGGCATGATGGTCCCTTCGTTGATGACGCTGTCTTTGGTGGCGACGCGCTGGCAATCGTGTGAATCAATGGGGAAAGAGGAGATCACGATGGGATCCTCCTTTTGGGGGCTGTCGATGATATCCTTCTGGCTGACGACATACATGCCCTTCATCCGCCGTCCTTCCCGGACATAGAGCTGCGGCGACCAGTGATCGTAGCTGGCGAATTCATCGCGGCAGAGGCCGTATTGGGCGTGTTCCTTGCGCGATGCCTCCGGCACGGCGGGATCGGTGCAGAAAAAGTGAATCAACTCCAAGGTGTACTGCTTGTGCGCCTCCCAGATCTTGGCGCGGCCAGCCTCGTCGGCCGCACACCAGGCGTCGCTCCCGCCGACCAGACCCATGGAGAACTGTTTGCCGATTCCGTTATTGGCATCGAATTTATCATTCGGCAGTGGGTAGAGATCCCAGAGCCGGTCCACCTTGCCGCGGGCAAGAAAGCGGCGAATGACCTCAAAACGAGCCGGATCGTAGTGCGCCGGTGCCGGAAAAGCCACCCGATTTTTCGGATTTTTCGTGACGCATAAACGGAAGCTGTAAATCATCACATGGGAGTCGCCGGCGTCCACCGGGCCGGCATCGTCGGTGGTAATCAGCGGCAGCAGCTTGCCCTCGGAATCGTACCAGGAAATGGCCATCTTGGCCTTGGGGTAGCGTTTCCCTGCAAGCGACTCCCCAAACTCCTTCCGCCCCTCGCGGCCGATCGTCCACGAGACGCCCGCGGCCGCCATGAGATCCCCCTCATAGGTGCCATCAATAAAGACCTTGGCACTGAAATCGCCATCACTGGTCTGCAAACGCGTGATGCGCGCCCCCTCCTTCGCGACCTTCTTCAAAACGCGTTTGGTCAGCACTTGCACCTTGGCTTCATCAAGCATCAACTTGGTGATGCGCATGGCGACGCTCGGCTCATAAGTCCAGTGCTTCTGGTCCTTCTCGCTGACCTTGTAGGGCAGCTTGATGCCGCGCGACTGGTAGTCCGCTTCGATGCGCGTGTACCATTCGTCAAAGAGTCCCATCACCGTGCTGCGCACGGTCTGATTGGAATCGCTGAAGGCCAAGCCGCCGGTGTTCACGCCACCGACATGATCGCTCGGCTCCAGTAGGAGAACCGAGGCACCTTCGCGAGCCGCTGCGATGGCCGCACAAAAACCACCCGGGGTGGAGCCATAGACGATCACATCGGGGTCATCGGCGGCATACAGGGCGACCAGGGGTGTGAACAGCAGAGCGACGAGAAGGGTGAGGGTTCGTTTCATGCTCATTCCTTATTGAGCTTGATTTCAGCGCAGGTGACAAGTGGCATGGAGATAGACTCCTTTTTCGGGTTCTTGTGTCCCTCTTAAGATTACATCCACATATGGATACTGATCCCTCTTTGGAATGTGAACGGCGATCTTTGGAATGATCACGGAAAACCTCCTTGGGTTTCTTGGCTCTATTCTGCGCGTCACTGTCGTTCATTAGGAGATCTCCTTGACTGCTGGTTTGGCCTTGCGGACCGAGGTCAGGGAATGGTTTCGACCTGTGCAACTCCGGTTTGATCTTGTATGCACCCGCATATCTCGGCGACCGGGGAGTGAGGGAGGAGGGAGTAAGGGAGTAAGGGAGTAGCGTCCTGCAGCTCACTCCCTTATTCCCCGGTTCCCGGACTTCCTAGCTTGTTGATCGTGATGTCGATTTGCACAGGTCGAAAAAGCTGATGGTTTTCTCCGGAAATGGGTGAACATCGCCATCAACTCAGACATTGCCTGACTGCGCCGGGTCGGCAAACTTGTCGACGCACATTTCCAAGGAATTCTCGATGCCAAGCTCGAGGGCAAGACCAACGCCATTGCCAGAGGCTTCAAGTCCTTCGACAGGGACTGATTCAACACCCTGTTTTACTGTGGCGGGCTTCAGCTCCTTCCACAGAAAACTCGGCAGTCCCGAAAATCATCGAGTTCAGGGCTGTAATCTTCAGCCCAGCGCGGCGTTGAAAGCGGCGCGGATCTGGACGATATCTTCGGTGCCGACGGAGATCCGCATCAGCTCGGGATCGAGGCCGCGTTGGCGCAGGTGCTGGCGTCCGGCGGCGTTGATGACGAGGTCGTAGTGGGCGAGGTAGATGAAGGGGCAGACGAGGGTGAAGTCGTTGCCGAAGCTCGGGCCTTTGGCACAGGGTAGGCTGTCGTAGAAGGAGGTGACGGCAGGGACCAAGCCATCGTCGCTGGCGCAGGCGAGTTCGATGCTGACCAGGGAGCCGGGCAATTGCGAATCGCGGGCGATACGGCGATAGTTGTCGCCGGAAAGACCGGGGGCAAAGGGAGAGAAGACCTTTTTCACCTTCGGATGCGAGCGGAGGAATTCGGCGAGCAGAAGGGCGTTGCGGCCGGCACGTTGGGAAATCTCCTCCATTCGGCCGATCTGGGCCGCGAGGGCGGCGAGATCGCGGCTGTAGGGAGCTTCGCAAGCGGCGGCGAGGAGCGGGGCGAGTTTCTTGGCATCGGGGGAGGCGGGGTTGACGACGGTGACGCC
>JAYTMY010000260.1:0-23963 GCA_043748535.1 Lentisphaeraceae bacterium
GTGTCCCAGTTGTGTCCCAGTTGTGTCCCAGTTGTGTCCCAGTTGTGTCCCAGTTGTGTCCCAGTTGTGTCCCAGTTGTGTCCCAGTTCATTTATTTAAAAACGCATCGCTGTTCATCAGGGTCGAGGCGAGCATCATCCAGGCGGCTTGTTCGGTGCTGGGCAGTGACGAACTGGCCTGCGATTCGCCGACCTTCAGCAGCCTCGCGGCGGCGGCGGGATCGCGCTGGAACTCACGGCGCAGGGATGCGAGGCTTTTCGCGAGGATGGCGCGGGTCGGTGCGTCGGCATCGCGACTGAGGAGAACGCGGCAGAGGAAGTTCAATCGTGCGGCGTCATCGCCGGCCTGTTCGAGGCAGCGGCTTCCGAGTTGTCGGGCGGCCTCGAGGAATTGCGGGTCGTTCAGCATCACCAGGGCGGCGAGCGGACTGTTGCTGCGTTGGCGGCGGCTGCAGGCAATACCGCGGTCGGGGAGGTCGAAGGCATCGAGGTTGGGCACGGGAGCCTTGCGGCGGAGGAAGCTGTACAAGCTGCGGCGGTAGAGCGCTTCACCGTGGTCCTGCTGGTAGACGGTGTTGGGCAAGGCGGGGTGGAAGCAGGCTTCCCAGATGCCGGTGGGCTGGTAGGGATTGACGCCTGGTCCGCCGATCTTCTCGACCAGCAGGCCGGAGCTCTGCAGGGCGCAGTCGCGCAGCACTTCCGCATCGAGGCGGTGGCGCGGGCCGCGGCTGATCAGGCGGTTGCCCGGATCCTTGGCCAGAGCGGCGGCGGAGATGGCGGCCGACTGGCGATAAGCGGCGGACATCACCAGCATCTTGTAGACACGCTTGAGCTGCCAGCCGTGCTCACGGAAGTCGAGCGCCAACCAGTCGAGCAGTTCCTGATGGCTGGGACGCGCGCCGATGACGCCGAAGTCTTCCACCGTCTCGACCAAGCCGGTGCCGAAGAGCTCCTGCCAAACGCGGTTGACGGTGACGCGCGCCAGAAGCGGATGCTCGGGAAGGACTAGCCACTGGGCGAGGCCGAGGCGGTTGCGAGGAGCAGTGGCGGACATCGGCGGCAGGCAGCCGGGAGTGTTGGCTCCGACCTTCTCTCCCAGCGCGGTGAAGACGCCGCGGGCAAGGATCTCGGCGGCGGGCACACCGCCGGGTTTTTCCTGGCAAACCAAGGTGACCGGGCCGTCGGCGCTAAGGGTCTCGATCTCTTTCTGCAGCTTGTCGATTTCGGCCTGGATGGCAGTCTCGCGCCGGAGCTGATCCTGCCTCTTCAACAGCGCTTCGACGGCAGCGCGGTTTTTCTCGGGGGGAACATGGATGAAGGGAGGCCAATCGGCGTGGTCGCCATTGGAGGGATCTTCGTCGAGGTTGTTGAAGAAGGCGCTGAGCGAGTAAAAATCTTTCTGGGTGATCGGGTCGTATTTGTGATCGTGGCAGACGGCGCAGCCGGTGCTGAGCCCGAGGAAGAGCGTGCCAAAGGCTTCGCTGCGTTCGCGCTTGTTGGAGCAGCGCAGCTCCTGCGGGAAGGCGCCGCCTTCGCCGGTGGAGATGCCGTTGCGCACCAGGCCGGTGGCGATGAGGGAGTCGACGCTGCGCTCCGGTAGCAAGTCGCCGGCGAGCTGTTCGAGGACGAAGCGATCGAAGGGGATGTCATCGTTGAAGGATTTGACCACGTAGTCGCGCCAGGGCCAAATCGAGCGCGGCATGTCGTTGTGGAGTCCGTGCGAGTCGCCGTAACGGGCATAGTCGAGCCAGTAGTGGGCGCGGTGCTCACCGAAGCGCGGCGATGCGAGCAGGCGCTCGACGGCTTTTTCGTAGGCTTGGGGCGAGGTGTCGGCTAGGTAGGCGCTGAGCTCTTCCGGGGTGGGCAGAAAGCCGGTCAGATCGAGAGTGAGGCGCCGCAGCAGCTCGCCGCGCTCTGCTTCGGCGGCGGGCTTAAAACCCTCCTGCTCAAGACGAGCGAGGACGAAGTGGTCGATTTCGTTGCGTGACCAGGCGGCATTTTTCACCGGTGGTAGCGGAACCTTCACCGGCGCCTCGAAGGCCCAGTGATCGCGGAATTCCGCGCCTTCCTCAATCCAGCGCCGGAGCAGCTTGATCTGTTCCGGCTTGAGGCGTTTGTCGGGGTCTTGCGGCATGATTTCATCGGGGTCGGTGCATTCGACCCGGCTCACCAATTCACTGTCCTCGGGCTTGCCCGGCACGATCACCTTCTTGTTCGAATCGCAGACATGGGCAAGGGCTTCGGCGCGCAGATCGAGGCGCAGCTTCGCCTTGCGATGCGACGAATCCGGGCCGTGGCAGTGGTAGCAATACTCCGACAAGATGGGCTGGACATCGCGGTTGTAATCGAGCTTGGCGATGGCTTTTGCGGTGGGCGCAAGCGGCTTACCGCCGAGTGCGGCTGCTGGCTGCCGGCAGCTGGCGAGACTCAAGACGAGGATGAAGGATAAACGTGAAAGAAACATGTGGGACTCCGTGATCTTTGAAAGTGAATCGTACTCGCACCGACATTTTTCCGCTTGCACGGGCTTGACTCATTTAGGTAGAATTTGCGCATGGCACTAACTTAGGCGATCAACAACCGGAGCCTTTTATGCAAGCGATCACCCGCAATTTCCTCTCTTCGATGGCCGATCCCTTTCAAGTCACGGCCTTACTGGAGTCCATGCCCGAGCTGTATTTTTACGCCAAAGATCGCGACAGCCGATACGTCATGGGGAATCCGGCTGAAGTGCAACTCCTAGGGCTGAATTCACTGGCCGAAATGCTCGGCAAGACCGACCGTGATTTCTTCGAGCCGACACTGGCCGAGCTCTACATCGCCGAGGACCAATTGGTCTTGGCCGGAGAGAAGATCATCAACAAGAAATGGATGGTGCCGGACGCCAAAGGGCACATCCGCTGGTATCTCTCGACCAAGATCCCCCTGCACGGACGAGACGGTAAGGTGATCGGGCTCTGCGGACTGCTGCGCGACTTGCAGCGCAGCGACCTGGAGATCAAGCCTTATTCCGACCTTTCGGAGGTGCTGGAATTCATCAATTTAAACCACCGCAAACTGCCTCCGGTGAGCGAGCTGGCGGCAAAGCTGAACCTATCGATCAGCCAATTCGATCGCAAATTCAAAGCCTTTGCCGGCGTCAGTCCCGGGACCTACATTCTCAAGGTGCGCATCAACGCCGCCTGCCAACAACTCCGGCATAGCGAACGCAGCATCTCGGAGATCACCGAACATCTCGGCTTCTACGATCTCAGCCATTTCAACCGCCACTTCGTCAAACAGATGAGCCTGTCACCGCTGCAATACCGCAAATCCACCCGAGCTGGCAGCCAAGTATCACCCTGACCCGCCTGCGGTGATCGCAAACTCATCTCGCCCTAGCCTCCTCTTGCCTCCTCTTGCCTCCCCGCTGTGTCCCAGTTGTGTCCCCGCTCAATCCCCCTTGTCGCCCGGCTCTGTCCCGATATCTTCTCCCTGCCAATCCCGAGGAATTCCGATGTCTTTTCAAGTCCATTTCGAACGCAGTGGTGTCAGTGTCGAGTGGGACCCTGCCCGGCACGCCAACTATTCGATTCTCGATCTCGCCAACGAGGCCGGTTTGAATTTGCGCGCCGGTTGCCGTTCGGGTTATTGCGGCGCCTGCAAAGTGGCAGTCCAGGGCGAAGTCAAATATTTCTACAACGCCCCGAAAATGGCGGCAGGAATGGCCTTGATCTGCTCCTGTGTGCCGGCCTCCGACTTGATTATCAAGATCTGACAAGCCACTGCGGCGGGTCTTGCAAAATTTCCGTAAAGCATCGATAATGATTTAGTTAGCAACTCTTTGGAGACGATCATGAAAAAGATCATTCGCGTCGGTATCATTGGCTGCGGCAAAAACACCCGTGACAAACACGTTCGCCTGCTGCAGAAGATCAAAGGGGTTGAGCTCCGCAAGGTCTGCAACCGCAGCGAAGAAAGCTCGCGCAAGGCGGCGGCTGATTTCGGCATCGGCCGTTGGACGACGGACTGGCGCGAAGTGGTGGAAGATCCCGAGATCGACGCCGTGGTCATCGGCACCTGGCCGGACATGCATGAACGCCTCACCGTCGCCGCCCTCAATCACGGCAAACATGTTCTTTGCGAAGCCCGCATGGCCCGCGACAGCCGCGAGGCGCTCAACATGTTGGAGGCGCATCGCCGCAATCCCCATCTCATCGCGCAGATCGTCCCGGCCCCCTTCACTCTCGCCTTTGATGAAGCGATCCAGAAGCTCATCGCCGAACGCTACCTCGGGCGTCTGCTGACGGTGGAAGCCCGTTATCAATTCGCCCACTTCCTCGACCTGGAAAAGCCCATGACTTTCCGTGAAAACGGCGCCATTTCCGGCTGCAACACGCTGGTGATGGGCATCATTTACGAATCCCTCGCCCGCTGGATCGGCCATGCTTCAGCGGTGATCGCCCGCGGCCGCACCTTCAGCCAGTTCAAGGAATGGGAAGGCCGCCATCTCGCCGTCGAAGTCCCCGAACATCTCGACATCATCGCCGACATGCATTGCGGCGCGCAAGCGACCCTGCATTTCTCCACCGTCGCCGGCTTCTCCGAGGACCACGAAGAATTCTGGCTGCACGGCACCGACGGCACCATCCATCTCGACCTGAAGCGGGCCGTACTGCGCGCTGGACGCCGCGGCGACAAAGAAATGACGGTCATCGAGCCGATCAAGACGCCTCGTTCGGAATGGCGGGTCGAAGAAGAATTCTGCGCTGCCATTCGCGGCGAAGGCAAGGTCGAGCTGACCAGCTTCGGCGAAGCTTACCGCTACATGGAATTCAGCGAAGCCGTGCTGCGCTCGATGCGGCAAGGACGCTTGGTCCAGCTGCCCTTGGCTCTCGATAACTGAAGCGGTGGTGACGAGGTTTTGATTCCTCAAGCGCAGGACCCGCGTCCTGCGCTTCTTCGTCACTTCGAGACATTCAGGGTCGAATTAATAATGCGGCGGCTTCTGATTCCCGGCCTCGGGAGACGACTGGGCCTGTTGCTGCAGTTGGCGGATCTTTTTCTCGAGCAGATCCATGGCCTGCTGCTGAGCGTAAACCAGTTGATTCAACTGATCCAGTTGATGATCCTGCATCGCCGCCAAACCTTCGAGCTTGATCAAGCGTTTTTCCATGTCGTTCTGCATCTGAGACTCCGTGCCATTGATCCCCCACTTTAGCGCCTTTTCGGCGCCTTGTGCGGACCTTGATCAGGGAGCCACCTTGAGCCAGGGCATCAAAAAGCCCCCGGGAAATTTTCCGGGGGCAGAAGCCATTCACTCGCTCATTTCAAGAGCGCGATCAGGGCCATGGTAGCCGCCACGGCCAAGAGACTGATGAAGATCCATCCCATGCCGGCAAACTGGCTGGCGCCGAAGTACTCCAGCTTGTTGTGAGCGCGTTTTTTCTTCATCGCGTATTGGGCGTTGTCATCCTCGTCGAGGTAGATCGAAACCAGGGTTTCGGGGGCGGGTTGCTTGGTCATCTTCTGACTCCTTCTGCTTGTTGTGTTGTGCCCCTTCCGACACGGCTCCCCAACAAAAGTTCTCATGTGCGTCGAAAATTTATCCATTCCGACTCGTCCTTAGAGAGAAGTGACTTGTGATGAGGTAAATCGTCCTCACGACAAGAGGAACTCCAGATCCTCGCGTTTCAGCGAACGCAGGTCGAGTCCGTCGCCGCCGAGAACGCTGTCGGCGAGGGCGCGTTTCTGCTCCTGCAGGATGAGGATCTTCTCTTCGATACTGCCCTTGGCGACGAGCCGGTACGCGGTGACCGGCCGGTTCTGGCCGATGCGGTGGGCGCGGTCGATCGCCTGCTGCTCGACGGCGGGGTTCCACCAGGGGTCGAGGAGGAAGACGTAGTCGGCATTGACCAGGTTGAGACCGGTGCCGCCGGCTTTCAGGGAGATCAGGAAGACGCCTTTGCCGCCGCCTTGGAATTCATCGACGGCGGCGCCGCGGTCGCGGGTCTTGCCGTCGAGGTAGGCGTAGGCGATGCCGGACTTCTTGAGTCGCCCGGCGGCAATGGCGAGGAACTCGGTGAACTGCGAGAAGATCAGGATCTGGTGTTTTTCGGTGATGAGTTCTTCGACCATCGGGATCAGGACATCGAGTTTGGCGGAGGGGCTGTCGGCGCCGGCGGATTTATCGCAGAGGGCGGGGCAACAGGCGGCCTGGCGTAGGCGGAGCAGGCGTTCGAGCATGAGGAAGCTGTTCTCCGACGTTTGCGGCGTCGACTCGTCGCTGACGAACTTGGTCTTGTCGTTTTTCGCTTCGAGCACATCGACCCGGGCGGCGGCGAGAAGTTTGCTGTAGTAGGCCTGCTGCTGGCTTTCCATCTCGCACCAGAGGATCTGGCGGCTGAGCGGCGGCAGATCGGTGGCGACTTCCGCCTTGGTGCGGCGCAGGATGAGCGGACGGAGGGCCTTGGCCAAAACGACCATGCCTGCCTCTTTGCCGGCGGCTTCGGCGAAGCGCCCGAAGTTGCTGGCGCTGCCGAGCAGGCCGGGGTTGAGGAATTCAAACAGGCTCCACAGGTCGTCGAGGCGGTTCTCCACCGGCGTGCCGGTGAGGGTGAGCCGCTGGTGTCCTTGCAGCAATCTGGCGGCGAGGGCGCTGGCACTGCCGGGGTTCTTGATCGCCTGGGCTTCATCGAGGGCGATACAGGCGAAGTTCACTTCCTTCAGCCAGGGGATGTCGTTGCGCAGGGTGGCATAGGTCATCAGCACCAGGTCGGCGCCTTTCAGTCCCTCGGGGCTTTTGGCGCGGCTCGTGCCCTGCTGGATGAGGACGCGCATCAGCGGGGCAAAACGTGCCGCCTCTTTCTCCCAGTTGAAGAGCAGCGAGGCGGGGCAGACGACGAGGAAGGGGCCCTCGCCGTTCTGCCGCAGGGTTTCGAGGTGGGCGAGGAGCTGCACCGTCTTGCCCAGGCCCATGTCGTCGGCGAGACAGGCGCCGAGCCCGATGTCGCGGCAGAAGCGCAGCCAGGCGAGGCCGAGGCTCTGGTAGGGGCGGAGCTGGCCGATGAAGCCTTCCGGAGGAGTCGCGGCTTCCAGCTTGTCGAAGTTTTGCAGGGCGGAGCGGGCCTGCTCGGCGGCGGCGTCGAAATCCACCGGTCCGAGCTCGTGCAGCAGCGCTTCGAGGAGCAGCGCCTGACCGCCCTTGAAACGCAGCTCGCCGGAATCCTTGTCGAGCTCGCCAAGGGCGGCGAGCCGTTGCAGGCGGGCCAGCGCCGAGGGATCGAGCCAGCCACGCGAGCCGTCGGCAAGGATGATGTAGGGCTCGCGGCGGCGCAGCGAGCCGATGATCTCGTCGAGGTTGATGACGAGGCCGTCGAAGTCGAGCTGACCTTGACATTCGAGCCAGTCGATACCGGTGCTGACCTTGAGCTTTTTCATCTTGCCGGGACGAGTGATCTTGCCTTCGATACGGACCTGCCAGCCGAGGGCGAGGGCCTGCTGGAGGAGCGAATGGGTGTCGCTCGCCGGCAGGACCAGTTCGTCCTTTTTCAGGTCGATACCGCCGAGAACTTTGAGGCGGCCGAGCATCGCCTTTTCGGCTTCGAGGTGGCGGAGCTTGCCGGCGATTTTCAGGGCTCTGCTGCCAAAGGCGACTTCCCGATTGCCGTAGAGAAAGACTGGATTGACCGTGAGACTTCCCTTTTTATGTGGCAGAAGATCCAGGATGCAGCTACTTGGCGGCAGCGGCGGCTGGTGCGAGAAGCCGTCCGGCAGGATCCATTGGTCGACGCCGCCGCAGACATGGAGCTGGTCGAGGCAGCGATGCAGCATCGACTCGTCGAGGAGCATCCCTTGGCGCGCGATTTCCGCGAGCAGGCGACGGCTCATCAGGCGGCCGCGGCCGATGTCGCAGGGAATCCATCCCTGGCCCTCGATGAAACCTTGGTGAAAGGAATGAAGCGGCAGGGGGTGCATCCTGCCATCGATCTGTTCATGAGCGAGGAGCTGCCAGCTTCCGGGGCTGTCGGCCGCTTTCACTTCGACGCCGAGATGATAGGAGGCGGCGACTCGGATCTCGAGCGTCCGGGCGTTGCGCTCGCCATCCTCTACCGTGCACAGACCCCGTTCGCTCAGGGTTTCAATCAAGGCGCCGAGCTCAGGAGACAAGTCCGACTTGAAGCAGGCGCCGGAGGAATAGGTGTCGGTCCTGCAGGCGATCGGGGCGCAAAGGGTCGCCAGTTCCGGCATCTGCCGCACCACTTCCTCGATTTTTGTGCAACCGGGATCCGCCTGGCCGTTTTTCACCTCGGTGACCCGCATGGAATGCTCGTTGATGTGCAGCTTGATGTCGGGGCGAGACGACTCGGGCACGGCGAAACAAGTCTGGATGCGGTGGAAAGGGGGTGGCAAGTAGCGCTCGACCAGGTTTTCCATCCGTTTGCGGTTCTGGATCACCTGTTTCCACGAGGCGGGTGTGTGGCCTTCCTGCATCCATTCCTGCGGCTCCATGTCGCCGTCCCACTTCCAGTCCGCGAGGCCGTGGCGGATGCGCGTCGTTTTGTCTTCGCCGCTGAGGCAGAGCTGGTCGGCTGCGGCGCGTTCGTCGAGCCATTTCATCATATTCACGATGTGGAGGCAGAAGTGATGATATTCCCTGAATTCGTAGCAGTCGCAATGAGCTCCGAGCCAGTTGCCTGCGACTGCCAATTCGGTCTTTTTGTGGCGGAGGTGGCGGCAGCCGGGTTCGCCCGGATCGCCGACAGGCAGGACGCAGGCTGGATCGATCTTGTCGTGCCCGAGCGCGGTGAGGAGATGGCCGAAGCGCTCTAGCAGGGGCTGTCGAGCGGCTGGCGGCGGATCTTGCGGCAGAGTGGCGTCTTCGGACAAGTGGGCGACGCCGTTCTGGGCGCGGAGCAGCAGGGTCTGGTCGCCCTCGTGCAGATCGGTGGGTCTGGTCATCTTCGCCAAGGCTTCGGCAAGGGCGGGAGGCGGATCGATTTCCCCCATCGCCACCGCGGCTTTCAGGGCCTGGAGATGGTCACAGCTAGGTTTCTGGCAGGGGCAGACGGCGAAAAGCCCGGCCGGCGACAGGCCAAGGTAGCAGCGGACTAGGAAGGTTTCGCCGTAGAAATCTTTTTCCGCCACCCCGGTGAGCAGCTTGTCGCGGCTTTCGAATTTCATCTTCTCCTTCTTGCGGTAACGCTTGATGGCAGCCTTGTCGTCATTGGGAAAAAGGCAGTGGAGAAGGCGTTCATGAGGGTCTTCGGGGACAGGCGGCGGCAGCTGTGTTTCTAGAGGGTGGGAGGCATCGAAGGCGGCGGCCTTGGCTAGGAAGTTGGCCCGGAAGGACGGGAACTTGCGCTCGTTCACACGCTGATACTTCCACGGATTCGCGGCCAGCTTGCGGATGAAGTCGCTGTCGCGCCGGTGCTCCGGCGGGCTTGCGCCCAGCTCGGTCAAGTAGTCGATCACCGCTCCGATGTGGGCGCAGGTGGCTGCGGCCGAACAGGCGCAGAAGGCGTAGAGGTCGTCGCGACTGTGAAACAGTTCCACCTTGCCGACCTGCCCGTGACGCAGGGTGGCGCTGTAGATGGCGTGATGCAGGCCGCCTTCCAGCCAACGCACCTGGGAATGGGTGACATTCCGCAGGGCGATGGGCGCGCAAAGACTTCGGACGGTACTGAGATCGTGCAGGTATTTCGACATGGCGTGAGCTCCGGAATGCTTACAAAATGGCTCGTCTCCCGACTTTAGCTGCGGTGTGAATCGTGCCGAATGCGAATCTCAGTTTAAAATCTCAGCCTGATGAACACTCCCACCCCCTACATCTACTGCTGGATCTGCGCGACCGAACGGCCACGCGAGGTCTTTTCCAAGCACGGTCGCGCCCAGCGCCTCTGCCGCGACTGTATGGCCCTACCGGAGCAGGAGTCCAAGGCGGGAGAGCAGATGTTCGAGATGTGGGAGATGTCGGGACAGAAAAACATCTCAGCCAAAAACATCGACCGCTTGCGACTCCTTCGCGGCTCCCGCGATTTCGACGTCGCTTTGCTTGCCGACCTGCTGCTGCGGCTGGCCTTGTATCACCCGCGGAAGAAACGCCGCATCAATCACCTGATGGTGAAGCATCCCTGGCTCCTTTTCGAGCTCGAAAAGGCGGGGCTGATCGACTTCGAGTACGCTGATTGGGATCTTCGCGAAGTCTATGACGAACTGACGGACGCGGCCCGACGGGAGGCCGAGGAGAATGGAGACTGGTGCGGACCTTGAGCGCCAAAATCTGAGGACGGGCTAAGTTCCTCGTCAATGAGGGCAGTCGACTGCAGCCACCGGGGAATTGAGCATGAAAAACACCATCGCCACCGATCTTCTCAAGGCCCTGCCCAGTGGAGCAGGAGAGATCGTCGTCCACGAGCCGGAGCTGCGCGCCGCTGTGATCGCCGCCGCCTTCCTCAGCGCGACGGGTTCACAAGTGGCGGTGGTTGCGGATGCCGCACTGGTCGAGGATCTTCGCCAGGACATCGCCAGCTTGCTCAGTTTGGGCGGTGAAACCCGGCCCTTCTTCATCTTCCCCGAAGGCACGCCGAGCAGCGGCGGCGCCTTCCTTCCCGAGGCCGAAGAAGAACGCGCCCTGGTCCTGTCGCAACTCGGTCAAGCCCCAGCGCTGATCCTGACCAGCGCCGCCGCATCGTCCCAGCCAGTGCCGGCGCCGGCGCAATTGCTCGCCCTTGCTTTTGAGCTCAAGGTCGGCGACAAAATCTCCCAGGAAGAGCTCTGCCGCCGCCTCGTCGATCTCGGTTACGACGACGAATTCCAGGTCAACCTGCCCGGCGAGTTCGCCCGTCGCGGCGGCATTCTCGACATCTTTCCCCCAGCCCTGAGCCAGCCTCTGCGCCTGGAATTCTTCGGCGACGAAATCGAAGAGATCCGTTGCTTTGATCCCCGCAGCCAGCGCTCCGACGGCCAGATGACGGAAATCCGCATCAGCCCGCGGGCGATCCCGGCGGGGAGCTCTGGGAGCCTGAGCGATTATCTTGGAGCTGGGCGCTTCATCGTTCTTGATCTCAAAGATCAGTCTGATCCGACCAATCGGACCGATCTGCTGAAAAATCCCCTGCTCATTCGCTGCTCCCCCGAAGACTCCCCTCGCGCCTTCGCCGCCCGCGCCACCGCCCATCGCATTCCCGGCGGCGGCGGCGATGCCGATGCGCTGCGGCGCTTCCGCGAGGAGCGCTTGAACGCCGCCATGGCCGAGCTCGCCAAGGCGCATACGCGGCTCTTCGTCGCCTGCGGCAGCGCCGCCGGAGCGGAACGCCTGGGCGAGATCACCGCGCCGCTTCCCGCGGCCAGCCGCAAGAAGATCGAAGGCGTGGCGGTGCCGCTGCACCACGGCTTCGAAATTCCCGGCGGCTGCGCCCTGCTCTCTGAACGCGAGGCCTTCGGCCGTTTGTCGCCGCGCGCCAAAGCCGCCGATGAGCGCCGCGAAACCCTGCGCAAACTGCTCGAAGGTGACAGCGATCTGCAGCCGGGAGATTATGCGGTCCACGCAGTTCACGGCATCTGCCGCTTCACTGGCTTCATCCAACAGAAACTCGATGCCGGCCTGAGTGAGGGACTTGAGCTCGAATTCGACGCCGATCAGACCCTATTTGTGCCCTTCGAAACTGCCCACCTGGTGAGCCGCTACATCGGCGGTGGCAAGGCCTCGCCCAAGCTCGCCAGCCTCGGCTCGGTGCGTTGGCAGAAGGCCTGTGACAAAGCGGCCGATTCGGCCAAGGATTTTGCCGCCGAACTGCTGCGTCTTCAAGCGGTGCGCGCCGCCGTTCCCGGACGCGCCTGCGCTCCCGACGGCGAATGGCAGAAGCGCTTCGAGGACTCCTTCCCCTGGCAGGAAACTCCCGACCAGTTGACCGCCATGGCCGAGATCAAGGCGGACATGGAATCGCCCAAGCCGATGGACCGCTTGCTCTGCGGCGACGTCGGCTTCGGCAAGACCGAATTGGCGGTGCGCGCCGCCTTCAAGGCAGTGATGGATGGCCGCCAGGTGGCGATCATCTGTCCCACCACCATCCTCGCCCGGCAGCACTTCGAAACCTTCTCGGCCCGGATGGCGGAGTACCCCGTCGCCCTCCGCCTTCTCTGCCGTTTCGTCAGCCCGGCGAAGCAGCGCCTCGCCTTGGAAGAAATGGCCACCGGCGGCGCCGACATCGTCATCGGCACCCACCGCCTGCTGCAGAAAGACGTCAGCTTCGCCCGCATCGGCCTGGTGATCATCGACGAAGAGCAGCGCTTCGGCGTCGAGGCCAAGGAGCAGATCAAGACCCTGCGCGCCACCGTCGATGTGCTCACCCTTTCCGCCACGCCGATTCCCCGCACTCTCTACCTGTCGCTCTCCGGCCTGCGCAGCTTCTCCAGCATCACCACGCCTCCCCGCAGCCGCAAGCCGGTGCGCACCATCGTCACCCGCGACGAGGACAGCGCCATCCGCGAGGCGCTCCTGCGCGAGCTCGGCCGTGGCGGCCAGGCCTTCTACGTGCACAACCGGGTGTTGACCCTCGAGAAGGCGCGCGAACGCCTGGCCAAGCTCATTCCCGAGGCCAATGTCGCAGTCGCCCACGGCCAGATGCACGAGCACGAACTGGAGGACGCGATGAACGCCTTCCTGGAGAAACGCGCCGACATCCTGCTCTGCACCTCGATCATCGAATCCGGCCTAGACATTCCCAATGCCAACACCATCATCATCGAACGCGCCGACCGCTTCGGCCTCGCCGAGCTGTATCAACTGCGCGGACGCGTCGGCCGCCAGGAGCGCCAGGCCTGGTGCGTCCTGCTGCTGCCGAAAAACGACGCGATGATGGACAACGCCCGCGCCCGGATGGCGGCGATCCGCCGCTACACCGAGCTCGGCTCCGGCTTCAAACTGGCCCTGCGCGACCTCGAACTTCGCGGTGCCGGCAACATCCTCGGCGCCGACCAATCCGGCCACGTCGCCGCGGTCGGCTTCGAGCTTTATTGCCAACTCCTGAAAGAGGCCGCCGCCCGTCTCGTCGGACGTCCTTTGGCCCGCCGCGTTGACCCCGAGATCCGCCTCGACTTCTTGACCCATTCGATTGCCGACGGCAGCAAAGCCGCCGCCTCGATTCCGCCCGATTACGTCGCTTCCGACGCCCTTCGGCTTGAGCTCCACAAGCGCCTCGCCCTGGCGGCGGAGGAGAAGGATCTCGACGCCCTCGCCGCCGAACTCGCCGACCGCTTCGGCTCCTTGCCGCCGCCGGTGCGCCGCCTCATCGACCGGCACCGTTGCCGCCTCTACGCCGCCGCCCTCGGCGCCCACGAACTCGCCGTCCGCCAAGGTCGCGTCCTGATCGACACCCCCAAGGGCCTCCTGAAGCTCGGTGGCGTCATCCCCAGCCTCGCCAATCCCGGCGACGCCGACAAATCGCTGGTCGAGCTGCTGAAGATCTTGAAGAAGCTGAAGGGGTGAGGGAGATGAATCACGATGAAATCAGGCTCCGAGTGCCAGCCAAACCGATGCACCGTAAATTTGGGATATTTCTCAGCCTTCTGATCCTCTTGGCCGCAGGAGGATCGGCCTGGCTCTTCCGCGATCCCATGGGGATTTTCCTAGCTCTTCCTTTGACATTGCTCTTCAGCATCATCTGGTATTTCAGCAGTTTCCGTTGGCATTGGCGAATGGTCTATGAACTGACTGACAAGGAGCTGCGTTTTATCCGCGAAGGAGTCACGATCCGGGTGCTGCCATTTACTGAGATCGAAAAATCTCGCCTTAGATACGGATCATTGACGCTGGTAGGCCGCGGTTTCTTCCAGAAAAACCTCTGGCTCAATCCGGAGCATTCATCAGAACAGATGCTGGCATTGATCAACCAGAAACCGGAGCCGAAGGCCGTAACCCCCTCATGAACCCCTCCCCCACTCCCATCGAAGAATCGCCGCTTTGGCTCGAGATCTTCCGCGATCTCTACGCCAAGCGCGGCTTGATCACTTTGCCCGACGGCTCGCCGGGTTTCATTTGCGAGGGGCGTTTCTTGGTGCAACAGGCGCTCGAGGCCCACGGCAAAGGGGAGCTTGAGGTGGTGTCGATCCTCGCCAGTCCCTCCGGCTTTGCCGGCCTCAATCTCGTCCCTGGCATCGAGCTGCTTTCGGCCTCGGCCGACTTCATTGCGGCGCTCGCCGGCTTCACTTTTCACCGCGGTCAGATCGCCTGCGTCCGCATCCCGTCGCCCAAGCCGATCCCGGCCGAGGCCAGGCGACTGCTGATCCTGCCGGAATTGGTCGATTTCGAGAACTTCGCCCTGCTTCTGCGCAGTGCCGCGGGACTCGGGATCGACGGGGTGTATTGCGGCCGCGGGCCCGAGCTCTTCGACCGCCGCGTCGTCCGCGTTTCGATGGGCGCCTGCTGGCGCATCCCGGTGAGCCGTCCCGATGACTTGATGGCGGAACTCGCAGCCTGGCGGCAAGGCGTAAACGGCAAAATCTGGGCCGCGGCGCTGCGTCCCGACGCCGTCGATTCGCGCCTCTGGAACCCCGGATCGCATCACGCCCTGGTTTTGGGTCAGGAGGGCCCGGGTTTGCCGCCGGAATGGCTGAATTTCGCCGATGGCTGTGTCTGCATCCCGATGGCACCGGGAGTCGATTCCCTCAACGTCGCGGCGGCCGGGGCGATCCTCTTGCACGCGGGCTTGCCGCGACCTTGAAGGGTGTTATCTCGCGAGTCATGAATTCATGGTTTGTAGTCCCGGCTTCAGCCGGTTGTTGTGCTGAAATTGCGCTCTGAACAGAACACACCGGCTGAAGCCGGGACTACAAACTTGAGCTCAAAACTTCGATCTTTCTTCAAGGCCGCACTTCAGCCGTCAACGAGGCGAACTGCACTTCGGCAGCGGCGAGGCGGCGGAGTCGACGCAAACGCCGCCAGGCGCCCGGGACGCCACCGACGAGTGTCACGGTGCACTCCCACACCGCGACCCAGGACAGGATGGTCAAACCCTCGAGAATGATCTTCGCTGCCAAAGGCTCGAGATTCTTGATCGTCGCTGCCACCGAGAACTCCAGACCAATGGCCAGCACTCCCGCCAAAAACAGGATGCCACCGCGACGCAGAGCGGCGAGGATGTCGCGTCGCTCGAGTTCAGCGAGGTAGTGGAAGTAGGTGAACATGGAGGAGGCGACCCGGACCCGCTGGGCCTCATCGGGCAGCTGCTGCAAGACGAAGCGGACGACGAATGCCTGCCGGCCCAATTCGCGGCAGCAGTCCTTCAGGTAGCTCGCCAGTTCCTCGTCGAGATCCTTGCGGATGAAGGGCGCATTGCGATCGAAGTTGTTGTACAGCTCGCTGACCGAAGCGGCGGCGACTTCAATCACGGCACGGCCATCGGGCAGGACTTCATAGCGGTCGAGAACGTCGCGGCGGGACATCGGAAGCCTCCTTGAGCAGCTGAGACAATTTACACCCGGAGCTTAGATTGCGGTACAAAAGAGGAGTCTGAGCGATGAAATTACGGGCGGAACGATTTCACGATTTCTGTGCCGGCCACCGGGTCTGCGGCCACGAGGGCAAATGCCGCCATCTACACGGCCACAACTACCGCATCCACTTCGTCTGCGAAGGCGATCTCGATCCCCTCGGCCGGGTGATCGATTTCTCGGTGATCAAAGAACGCCTCTGCGATTGGCTCGAAGAAAACTGGGATCACCACTTCCTGATCTGGGATCAAGACCCCCTCCTCCCGAGCTTGCGGGAAATCGACCCGACCCTGGTGGCGCTCCCCTTCAACCCGAGCGCCGAAAACATGGCCGCCCACCTGCTGCAAATCATCGGCCCGCAGCAGCTCGCCGGCAGCGGCGTCCTCCTCCGCGAAGTCCTGGTCGAAGAAACCCGCCGTTGCCAGGCCCGCGCCACGCTCTAAATCCGGCAGGAATGAAGCCGGGCCGCTCGATCGAGCGGCCCGGTTTTTTGTAACCGAAAACTGACTCAGTCGACGGTGCACTTGCGGTCGAGGTGAGTGTAGCCGCCGTCGGGATAGATGATCTGACCGGTGGTGTGGCTGGACACCTCAGAAGCCAGGAAGACGACCATCGCGCCGAGCTCGTGCAGAGTCGTCATGCGGTGCTCGAAGGGAATCATCTTCTCGATCTTGGCGACCATCGCCTGCGGGTTATCGAGAGTCTTCAGCCATTTTTCGTAGAGCGGCGTCATCACTTCCGCCGGGGAGACGGTGTTGACCCGGATCGAGTACTTGGCCAGATCCAGAGCCCACTCGCGGGTGAGGGCGTTCATCGCGCCTTTCGACGCGGCGTAGCCGCTGGTGCCGCCTTGGCCGGTTTCCGCTACTTTCGACGAGATGTTGACGATATTGCCCTTGCTCGCCTTCAGCGCCGGCAAGGCGAAGTGAAGCAGATCGTAGACATGGAAGATGTTCTTCTGCAAAGAAGCGCGGAAGGCCTCCGGGCCGGCTTCCAGAGAAGCGCCATCGTTGACGCCGGCGTTGTTGACCAGGACGTCGATACGGCCGAATGCCTTCAAGGTCTCATCAACGACTTTCTGGGCGGCAGCGGTCGGACCGAGCTCGCCATCAATGAACAAGGTTTTGGTTTTGGTGCCGAGCTTCTTCATGAAGTCGAGCGCCTCAGGCGAGCTGCGGGAAGCGACCACCACGGTGGCGCCCTCTTCCGCGAAAAGCTCGGAGATGCCAGCGCCGATGCCACGCGCTCCGCCGGTGACGATGACGACTTTGCCCTTGAGTTTGAGATCCATAGACACACCCTTTTTGCTTGATTTTAGTTTGTCATCAGCTCAGTGCGATGACTCTCCATAGCCAGTATAATACCAATTTATCTTGTTCGCCGCCCCACCTGACTAATGATTTCTGCCATAAATCGATCAAAACCGACAATCAAGCAGCCCAGCAAAAGAACGAATCGCAAGAATTTTCCCGAAATCCTATCCAAAACCCCTTGCTAAAACTTTATTTTGACGACAATATAACAACATACCCAAAGAGACACTGACAACCCCAACCCAAGGAATCCGACACATGAGCAAGATCACCGTCAAAGCCGCCGACTGGAAAGGCCTCTTCCCCGCCATCACCACCACCATGACCAAGAGCGGCGAAATCGATCTCAAGTCCACTGCCGATCACGTCGAATACCTGATCAAATCGGGCTGCAACGGCATCATCTTCCTCGGCTCCCTCGGCGAGAACCAGACCCTCTCGCCCGACGAGAAGCGCAGCTTCCTGAAAGCCATGGTCAAAGTCGTCGCCGGCCGCGTTCCCGTCCTCTCCGGCGTTGCCGAGACCTCGACCCGCGCCGCCATCGCCTACGTCAAAGATCTCGAGAAGATGGGTGCCGACGGCTACATGCTGATGCCCTCGATGCTCTATCGCGGCGACCGCAAAGAGATCCTCGCCTGGTTCCGCACCATCGCCAGCTCCTCGTCGCTGCCGGTCATGATCTACAACAACCCGATCGCCTACTTCAACGACATCACCCCCGACATGCTGGTCGAGCTGGCTGACGTCCCGCAGCTCTACTCGATCAAGGAATCGGCCGGCGACACCCGTCGCATCACCGCCATCCACAACACCATTCCCGGCCGTTATCGCCTCTTCACCGGCGTCGACAACCTCGCCCTCGAATCGCACGTCCTCGGCCTCGACGGCTGGGTCAACGGCACCGGCATCGCCTTCCAGGAAGAGAATCAGTGCCAGTGGGAACTGATGAACGTCGGCCGCTACGAAGAAGCCCGCGCCATCTACCGCTGGTTCTCCCCCTTGCTCGACCTCGACGTCAGCACCAAATTCGTCCAGAACATCAAGCTCGCCGTCGAAGCCGTCGGCTTCGGCAAAGCCTATGTCCGCGAGCCCCGCCTCGACCTCAGTGGCGACGAACTCAAACGCGTCAAAGCCGTCATTGCCACCGGCATCAAGACCCGTCCCGACCTGAAGAAATTCGGCTGGAAAGGTCCTGGCTCGATCGACAAGAACTTCGCCCCCAAGAAGACCAACGTGATCAAAAACGCCGCCATCACAACCGCCGCCAAAAAGAAAGTCTGATCTCTCACGATTTTCTTGCGTGACTCAGATCCGGCCGATCGTTTAGATCGGCCGGATTTGTTATTAAGCCCATTCCAGCACCTTTAAGCCCTTGCCCGGATGACTCGGCAGGTTATTTTGTGCGGCTCTTTCACCCCCACAACCCAGGCAGACAGATGTTTTCCTCTATTCACACCTCCTACAAAAAACACACCAAGGCGGCCTCCATCGTCTTCGGTCTGATCGTCATCCTCTTCGTCACCTTCCTCTCCGGTGTCAACCCGCTGACCATGATGGGCGACCAAGGCGCGACAATGGACTACGGCACCCTCAACGGCCGCACCATCGACGCCAAGGAATACCAGGTGATGTTTGACCGCTGGAAGACCAGCCACCTCCTCACTTCCCCGGCCCGCAGAATCGATCCGAACGATCGCAACTCTATCAATGGCGCCCTCTTCCACGCAGCTTTGCTGGAGAAAATCGCCGCCGACAAGAAATTCACCCCCAAGCTCCTCAATCTGACTCTCAAGGATGATGTCGAGCGCGCCGCCAAAATCATTGACGGCCAATTCATGAACTCTCTCTTCCAAGCCATGCAAAGCGGCCAAATGCCGCAAGAAATGGTCATGTCACTCATGGGCAGCAAGCTCGACAGCCGCATCAAGATGATTCGCGAAGAGATAATGATTCCCGGCCCGAGCATCGACGCCGCCATTAAGGATCTGGTCCTGATCGCCGACTATCAGGAATCTCTCACTGCCGGAGTCAAAGAAGACGTCGCCGTCGAGCAGGAAAGTGCCCGTCTTGCCACCCGCCTCTACGATGTCCGCAGCCTGCAAGTCACCACTGCCAATGAAGCCGAGAAAATCCTCAAGGCTGAACAGCAGAAGCAAGACATCAAACAGCCCTTAGCCGAGTGCAAAGACCGCCTCCTCCTCAACCTCTATAAAGGTGAAGCCGAGAAGCAATTCGCCCTCCTGGTGAAAAGCCGCTTCACCATCGGCGAAGCCCTCGAAGTCTTGGAAGTGAAATTCAGCGCCAAGTCGCAGGAAGCCGCCATCAAACTCGACGAAGCCGAGCTGAAAAGCCTCTATGAAGGCAAAAAATCCCAGTTCAAACGCCAACAATTCAAAGGCTGCATCGTCAGCCGCGAAGTGGGTCTCGACAACGCCGACAAGGTCGGCTTGGAACTGGCTGGGCTCATCCTCGCCGCCAAAACCGGCAGCCTGAAAGCCGATGCCCAAAAAGGCGTCAATGTCCGCAATTTCGACGAGTGGCAAGATGTCGGCATGCCTGAGGGTGCCATCGGCACGTTCTTTGCCAAAGCTGCCAGCGGCGATTGCTCCGGCGTGATTGATCTCTCCCCCGGCCAGAAAGGCTTTGTCTTCGCCAAGGAAGTCCGCGCCGAAGTGCCCCTCACCGAAGCCCTCGGCATGCTCCGCAAGGTCGAAACCGAGCGCCGCTCAGCTCGCCTCGCCAACCAGGTCGCCCGCAAATTCTGCGACGAGATCAAGCTCAGCACCGCCCTCCCCGCCGACAAGCTTCTCGATGAAGCCCGCAAAGCGGCCGTGAAAGCCGGCGCCAGCCTGGAACAACACCCCGCCGTCGAGCGCAGCAAGATCAATCCGACCTGGAACCGACTGAGCAGCGAAGCCCCGATCTCCGCCGCCAGCTCGAATCAAAGCGGCACTGACATCAGCGTCGGCATCCTCGTCAAAATCGTCCCGGAACACCCCCTCAAATTCGGCGAAAACGGCAGCGACCTGATTCTCTGCCGCGAACTCAACGAAACCGAAGCCGCCAAAAATGCCGAAGCCGAAAGCGCCAAGCTCAAGTCGGAACTCGACAAGCTCGAAACCAAAGCTCTGGCCAGCCGCCTCGACGCTCTGAAATTCGGCAAGATCCAGAAAGCCAGCGAAGCCAGCCTCGCCGCTGACCTGAGAAGCCGCGAATACAAAAATGGCGACCTGATCGTCACCCCCGGTGCCCAGGGCAGCGAAATCGTGTGGATCGCCAGTGCCGCCGACGCCGACGCCAAGGCCATCGCCGCAAAAGCCGGCGAACTGGCGCAAAGCAAAGTCTCGCAAGCTCGCAGCAAAATCCTTCGCGATGCACAAGAACTCCTGATGAAAAACATCAAGTTCGGCACCGACAAGTGAAGATCTATTCCTACGCCAATTGCGGTACCTGCCGCAAAGCCCTCAAGCTCACTGCTGAGCTCGGGGTCACGGCGGAGGTGATTGCCATCCGCGAGCAGCCGCCCGCCAACCAGGAACTGCGCCACGCGCTCGCCACCGTCGGCGGCCAGGTCCGCCGCCTGTTCAATACCTCCGGCGTCAGCTACCGCGACGGGAAATATAGCGAACGCCTGCCCGGCATGACCATCGATGAAGCCCTCGCCCATCTCAGTCACGACGGCAATCTGGTCAAACGCCCCCTCGCCTTCCTCCCTAATGGCAGCGTCCTGATCGGCTTCAACGAAGAAGACTGGCGCGCCGCATTGACCTAATCTCCAGGAATCCGTTTATGATCATTGACCTCTACGTCGACATCATCTCGCCCTACACCTACCTCGGCCTCGAGCTTTGGGAACGCAGCCCTCTCCGCCAGCAGCACCAGACCCGCATCGTCCCGGTCGCCCTCGGCCAGATCCTCGAACAGACCGGCAACCCCGGCCCCGCCCGCATCCCCGCCAAACGCCCGCAAGCCCTGCGCGATGTCTGCATGCAATGCGCCCGCTTCGGCGTCGACATCCAAGGCCCTCACGGCCACCCCTTCAACACCCTCCCCGCGATGCGTTTCCTCCTCTGCATCGAAGATCTCGAAGTGCGCCATCGCATCACCCTCCTCCTCTTCCGTTCCGCCTGGGCTAAATCGCTCGCCGTCGACACCGAAGAACGCATCGCCACCATTCTCCGCGATGCCGGTGAAATGCGCCCTGAGTGGGAAGATCTCGACACCTTCATCAAAAAATCCGGTGGCCGTAATCTCTACAAAAACGCCACCAACGACGCCGTCACCAAAGGCGTCTTCGGCGTCCCGACCTTCCGTATCGGCGAGATGAACATCTGGGGCTCCGACCGCATCCCTCTGGTCGAAGACTGGCTCGCCCATCCCGAGCGCTACCCCCTCGACAACTACCAGCGCATGTTGGTCCTGCCTAGCGGCCTCTGAGCTGTAAAAAGAAAAACCACCGCAGTCACTGCGGTGGTTTTTTTGCTCTCAATCCGACGAGCTATCAGGCGAAAATCGCGGCTTTGACCTGCTCGGCCTGCTCGCTGAGGCCAGCGGCACGGAGAATTTCCAAGGCAAAATCGACGGAGACCCCGGCGGCTTTGGCGGTGACCAACCTACCTTGCCGCTCGACGCGGGCTCCCGTCACTTCAGCCGAGACGAGTTCGCCTTCTTTAGCCGGGAAACAAGTGACGCGGCAGCCTCGGATGAGACCAGCGCGCTCCAGCACTATCGGCGCGGCGCAGATGGCGCCGATGACGGCTTCCGGGGCCAGGGCCAACAAGAAGTCGATGAGTTCCTGGCTGTCGCGCAAATGATGCGCCCCCGGCAAGCCGCCGGGCAGGACCACCATGTCGTAATCACCGGGAGACGCAGCCGCGAAAGGCTTATCCGCAACAAAAACCACGCCCCGGACACCAGTGACCGAGGCGGCGCCGTTGAGCGACAAGAGATCCACCTTGACGCCTGCACGACGCAATATGGTCAAAGGAGCGACGGTTTCGAGTTCCTCGAAACCGTCGGCTAGAATCACTGCTGCACGCAGATCAGGCATGCTTCATAAGTTTGTCGACGAGATCGTTTTCGCGTTGGCTGGCGCCGACGAGACGCTCGACTTCCTTGCCATCCTTGAAGATGATCAGGGTGGGGATGGATTGAACGCCGTATTGCATGGCGCTGTCCTGACCTTCGTCAGTATTGATCTTGGCGACCTTGGCTTTGCCTTGGACGCGCTCGGCGACTTTGTCGATCAAGGGAGCGATCATGCGGCAGGGACCGCACCAGGGAGCCCAGAAGTCGACCAGGGTGACGCCGGTGGCGACGGTCGAGGTGAAGTTGGAGTCGTCAAGAACGAGGACTTTTTCAGAGGCCATGAGTAATCTCCTGATTTTTGCGGGATAGGGTAAGAATGACGCGACAAGCGTTCCTTGGTGGGAATCTAGACCAAATGATGCCGGTAGCCAAGGGCTGAATAGGTCCCCACAAGCGAAAAAAATACTTTTCCTCGCAATTAAGACGTGATTCTCTTGTCACCCCGGGCTCGTCGGCTGTATGCTTCTTGCTGAAGCCCGGTGATTATGAAGCATCCCAAAAGGAGACCTCGAGATGAGTTGTTGGAAGTTCTGCCATCAATGCGGCAAAAAAGTGAACGAGGCCAAGGCCTCTCAATGCGACTCCTGCCAGGCTCATCTTCAGTGCAGCAATTGCGATTCTCCGATCTTCCCCGCCGCCTTGGCCTGCGGTGGCTGCGGCAACATTCTCGCCGTTCTCGAGTCTTCAGAACCCTCCAAGGCGCAAGTTTCCAGCTCGACCAGATCAAACTACAGCAGCCCCTCTTACTCCGGCACCGGCTATTCCAGCTCATCGTACAGCTCGGTCGGATCCTACGCCTCTTCGACATCGGCCTCTTCTTCCTACCGCCCCCCGGTCTATGCCTCGTCGCCATCCGCCAGCAGCCCGGTGACAAAAGCCATCCCGGCCAGCCCGGCACCGATCCATGCCGACGACACTCCGGCGACGGGTTCCGGCTATCACGGCACCGGCTATGGTGGCTCGGGCTTCGGCAGTGGCAAAGCGGCGCAAAACTACGCCTCCCCGGTGATTGCCACTGGCGCCGTCCTCGGCGGAGCGACGGTCATGGGTTCCTTTAAAAGCTCCTTCCCCAACGCCGACCAAGCCGCCAGCCCGGCCGTCAATCCCAGTGCCCCGGAAAGCACCGCTGGCCAAGCTCCCTCACTGGACGAATGCATCGACAACATTCTCGGCCCCGATGCCGGCAAACGCAGCAGCGCCCTGGCCGAACTGAAAAAGCGTCCGCAAGACCTCAAGGAGCTGGTCGCAGCCCTCGAAAAACCCTCGCGAGTTGATCGCCTCCGCCCGGCCCGTGTCCTCTTGCAGCTCGAACATGAACCGCTCAAGGCCGCCGCCGCGATCAGCGATGCACTTTGTAACGATCCTTCCTGGTCGACCCGCAAAGCCGCTCTCGACGCCTTGGTCAGCGAAGGTCAAAAAGCGAAAGACGCCATTCCCAGCCTCAGCAAAGCTCTTGCCGATGGCCGCGTCGACCGCAAAGAAATCTCTTGCATGGCGGCGGAAGCGCTCGGAGCCATCAGCCCGAAAGCCCAAGCCCACGCCGCCAAAGCGCTGGAAAAAGCCCTAAATTCCGACAACTGGTTCCTCCGGGAAGCCGCCAAAAAAGCCCTTGAGAAGATTAAGAAATAGGAATGCCACCAGTCCTAAGCTGACTAACTAAAAATTGTCATTTAACTGGTTTAGGGGTGAAGTGTGTTACCGCAGCTTCAGGCGTGACGCTGCGTTGTTTTTGGGAAACAGCAAATGATTACACTAAAATCCATTGACTTCATACAAATGGAAATTAGCTTCATGACATGCTGTCAAGGAGTTCACGCCATGCGCCGCAAAAGCACCGAGCCCGAAAATATGGAAGCCGCCGCAAAGCTCGGCAGCGTTCACCTGTTCAACCACTTCATCGACGTCATCCGTCTCGACGATGTGGCTCGCGAGTCCGAAGCGCTTGCACTTCGTCATCGTTTTTATTGCAGCGGAATCTGGCTTCTTGGCCTCAATGTGATGGGGACCCATTTCCACGCCGTGGTGCACAATCCCGGAAAGAAGTTGACCCAAGAAGAAGTGGCGGCTCGGATGGACGAGGTAAACCCGCTCT
>JAYTMY010000261.1:0-7094 GCA_043748535.1 Lentisphaeraceae bacterium
CATGACGTCGTGGAAGGAGACGGCGGCATTGCTGGCGGTGCCGGCCTTGATCTTGCCGGGCCAGACCGCGATCATCGGCACGCGCAGGCCGCCGTCGTAAACCGAGCCCTTGCGGGCCTTGAGAGGGCCGACGGAATTGAAGAAGAGAGTGTCCGCTCCGCCGGCGTCGTGAGTGGCCCCGTTGTCGGAGGTGAAAATGATCAGGGTGTTATCGTCGAGTCCTTGCTTCTTGAGGGCGGTGCGGATGCGTCCGACGTTTTCATCAAGATAGCTGATCATGGCGGCGTAAGCGGCGTGGGGACGTTGGTGGGGGACGTAGCCTCCTTTGCCGCCGAGGAAGGGGCTGGTGTCCCACTCTTTGGGATAGCTGTCGACCAGGCGCTGCGGCGGCTGCAGGGCGACGTGTGGCTCAGTGAAGGCGAGGTAGAGGAAGAAGGGTTTTTTATCTTCACCGCGTTTGGCGAGCCAGGCTTCAGCATCGGCGACCATGTGCTCGGAGCTGTGATCACTGCCTTGGAATTTGGAGAAGTCGCCGTTGCCGTCTTTAACCTGGCCATGGCCGGGAATGGCGGGCTGATTTTTCAGTTCGACACGTTGGCCGTCGTTCCACAGGTGATCGGGGTAGTAGCTATGAGCTTGGCGTTGGCAGAGATAGCCGAAGAAGTGCTCGAAGCCCTGCTTGTTGGGGTTGCCGGAATTCTGGAAGCCGCCGAGGCCCCATTTACCGATGCAGGCGCTGCGGTAACCGGCGGGAGCGAGGATCTCTGGAATGGTGATTTCCTCATCAGAGAGGGGGAACTGCGATTCGTTGCCTTGGTCTTTGTTGCCGCGGACATAAGCTTGACCGAGATGCTTGCCGGTCATCAGGACGCAGCGGGCCGGGGCGCAGACCGGGGCGCCGCTACGGGCATTGGTCAGGCGCATGCCTTCTTGAGCGAGCTGGACAAGATTCGGCGTGCGGATCTTCTTTTGGCCAAAACAACCGAGTTCACCATAGCCAAGGTCGTCGGCGAGGATGAAGACGATGTTGGGTTTTTTCGGCTCTGACGGCGCGGGCTCTGCGGCTGCGAACCCAAGAGTGAGGGTGAGAAGGGAGAAGATCATGTGTGGAGATCCTTTCGGGTTCTTGCTAAAAATGGACAGCGAAGGATATGCGCAGTTGCGACATGGCGATGATCAATTGCGACGACAAGAGTTTTTAGCGTTGCGGCGGAACGAAATTTGGGTCGGGGTTCGGCAGGTCCTGGGCACATTCCGGGGCGGGGCGGATTGATTCGAGACTGAGACGCCAAGGGATATTGCAGGCGCCGCTGCCGAGAGCCGTGAGACGGGTGTCGGCGGAGAAGATGCCGATGACTTCAATGGGGACGTCTTTGATGTAAGCGACGGCTTGGGGCGGACGGATGGCGATGACTTCGTGGCTGGCGGGTGAGCGACCGCTGCAGCAGGCCATTTGATCGGGAACCACGAGAAACATTTCAACCAGGTCATTTTTGTTGCTGCATGGCATCATGAAACCGGCGATTTTCACTCGTTTCCCATCGAGGGCTTTGAGCTCGACGGGCATGGCGGCGTTGACAGCGGCGATTTCTTCCGGTAGGATGTCGGTAGCCAACGAGACCGGCAATTCCCAGCCAGACAGCTGTTTCCAAGTGAGCTTGATGGGAGACGGGTTTGTCGCCGAGCTGACGACAGGGCTTGGCGCTGGGATTTTTTGATCGCAAGCCACCATCACGGTCATAAAGACAACTTGAAAACAATATTTCATAGGAATGTTCCGTTATAGATCAATTGGTAGATATTAGTTCATAAATCAGAATCTGTGAGTAGAGTCCCATCAAAGAATAAGGATCGCAAAATGTATCAACGTCCGGAAATCAGTGAAGAAGAGCTCGAAGCCTGGATCGCCGGGGTGCATCAATCCTGCCCTTGTGAAGGTCGCCGCGACAAAGCCGACGATTCTGAAACTCAGGCTTGGATTGCCAAGGCCCACCTTGGCAATAGCTCGGAATTGACAGATAATATTAAAAATGACTAGTTTATCTAGTGTCATTGATTAATATTTTCATCTCAAGGCTCTTGCCTGAATGGCTTGACTCGCTTTTTTTAGATAGATCTCACCATAAGCCTCGAAAGGAGTTGACCATGAATTGGATGCCGAAATTAGTTTTGGTTTTGGGGGCGCTCCCCTCCATCTTGATGGCGCAAGGAAAGACTGATGCCGATCAGACCGCGCCGCATCCGATGGGGCTGGGGATTCTCGGGGCTGAAGGCAACTACCAAGTGGGGCACAAGGACATTGTCGTCACCGCGGTGCAAAGTGGCGGCCTTGTGGCAGGTATTGGTCTGCAAGTCGGCGACAAGGTGCTAGCTGCCAACGGGAAAGACTTTGAAGCGGCGACCAACGACATTCTCGATGGCGGCAAAGGCCCGCAAGAAGGTCTGGGCTATGCGATTCAAGCCAGCCTGAAGAGCCGCACTCCCTTGGAGCTCAAGGTTCAACGTGGTAGCCAGACCCTCACTCTCAAAGTGCCGCTGCCCTCGCTACGTCCTTTCGCCAAATCTTATCCTGAGAACTGCCCGCGCACCGACAAGATGCTGGAAGTTTTGTGCGACTATTTGCGCGCCAATGCCGGACCAGAAGTGGTTTGGGGCAACCGTTGGGTCACCAGCACCGCCTGCGGCTTGACCCTTTTAGGCAATGGCGACAAAAAAGACGCCCCGATGCTGAAGGCACTGGCGCAGCGTTTCTGCAGCGAATGGGAGACCCTCAAAGTTCAAGGCGGCCTGCACTCCTGGAATGTCGTCTACGCCGGCACCTACCTGTGCGAATATTACCTCGCCACCGGCGACACCGCGGTGCTGCCGACGATCAAACTGATCTGCGATGACTTGGTCAAACGCCTTGGCGCCAACGGCCGTAGCGGCCACGCATACGAGGTCGGCTACGATGGTGCTGGCCTGAATATCATCACCACCAACAAGCTCTTGGTCTGGGCCCTTGCCAGCAAATGCGGCGTCAAAATCGACACCGATGCTTTTGACCGGGCCTACAAGCACTGTCTCGCCTCCCAGCAGGGTGACGGCTGCGTCTGCTACATCATCAACGGCGGCGGCGCCGACGGCCTCGGCCGCACCGGCCTTTTCGCTTTGGCGATGGCGATCAGCGGCAAGGACAAAGAAAAGGGACTCTTCGCCTCCACCTTCATTCATTCGCACATGAAACAAGCCCGTGAATGCCACGCCAACGGCGTGATGGGCATGCTCTGGGCTCCGGCCGCGCTCTCTCTTTACAACCAGAAGGGCTACCGTGAGTTCATGGATTACTGGTCTTGGTATTTCGAGCTCGCCAACCGCCCCGAAAAAGACGCCATGCCGGTCTGGTACATCGGCTCGAAACGCAACAACGGTGGCGATGAATACCTCAACAAAGAGCTCTACTTCATGGGCTGCGTCGGCAGTGCCTTGACGGTAGGCAAGCACAATCTCTTCATCCATGGCAATACCAAGCGCGGCTGGCTCCTCGGCAAACGCAGTGGCGGCATCATCGCGGCCTATCGCGTCTCGTGCAAGAGCAGCGCTGAATTGCTCGATGCAGTGGCCGACAAAGTCGATGATCTGAGCTGCCCGGAAGAACTGAAAGACGCTTTGAGCTTCTCTCGCGATGCCGCACGCATCTCGGAAAAAGGCAAAAAGTTCCGAGAAGATTTGATAGTCACAGTCCGGATGCGCGCCGGTAAGCTCGCCGCCTTCTCGACCCTTCGCCCCGCCTATGCCCAGAGCCGTCTCAAAGTGTTGATGGATGTGACCACAGCCGATGCCGAGCTCGGCCCGGAAATGAAGATCCAATTTAAACGCGCCGGCGGTGATCCGGCCCGCGCCGCTCCCGCCGCCGCCCTTTATGATGAAGCTTCGGCCTTGCTCACCGGCGAGGGCAAAAAATTCGCCGCCTCCACCCAGTCGATTCGCTTCAAGAGTTTCGTCATCAAGATCGAAGCCTTGGCCAAATCGAAAGGTCTCAGCTCCGATGAACGACTTGAGCTCGAAGCCTTGGCAGACTGGGCGCGCAGCAAGGCGCAAAGTCTAACGGAGGCTTGAATGAACGACGTTGACACCGGTGCGAATCTGCTCTGTTCGTCCTGCGGCGCCCAGGTGGCAATCGGCGAGCACCCGCCCTTCAGCACCATTCCCTGCAGCGGCTGCCCGCAAATCCTCGAAGTGCCGCTGCATTTCGGCTCCTTGACCCTGGTAGCCCGATTGGGCGAATCCCCCTTGGGAGTCGTCTATAAAAGCTTGAATGACGGCACTCCTGGCCTGGTTCGCATCCTTTGCGGCAAGGTTGAACTGAAGAGAGAAGTGACGGCTGAGAAACTTCTCGCAGCCGTGTCGCCAGTCAAGTTCCGCACTCAACCGGGCTTTGCCCTGACCACCGCGGTCGTCGAAGACGAAGGCGTTTTTGCCTTGCAACGCTCCTTGGTCAACGCTTCCGTCGGAACACGCTTGAAGGAAAAAGGCATCATCGATCGCCTCAAAGTTCTGATGATCATGGAGCAGGCCTGTCAGCTTCTCCAGATCTGGAGTGAAGAACAGGAGTTCATCGTCATCCGTCCCTCGCAACTAGGATTAGATGCCGACGGCCGTGTCGTGCTCATGGATATCGGCGTCAACGAAGGATTAGTGACTCATTCCTTGGTCGATAGCAAATCCATTTCCAAGTTGATCCCAGCCCCCTATGCGGGTAAGGCGTTTTTGTCGTCCAACCGCTTCGATCTCAAAGGCTTGATCTACTCCATCGCCGTGACCACCCATGAGCTTTTGACCGGCAAAGTACCTTGCTCGATTGACATCCCGAAAGTCCAGCTCACCGCGCGCTCGGCGATCACGCCCGACAGCAGTTTGCCGATGGATCTTCGCGACTTTCTCGCGCCCTTGCTGCGAGAGGAGTCAGACCTGACGCTAAAGCTGCTGGCTGAGCAATTCAAGGCCTTGCAAACCCCCGGCACTGCCCTGCCCAGAGCCCCAGCCGCGGCCCCAAACCCAGCTGCGGCCACCGCCATGCCTGCCACTCCAAGTCCCGCCGCCTTGCCGCCGGAAGGCCCCGCAGTCGAAGCCGGCAAGATTGCCGCCAAAGAATCTCCTGCCACGACCGTGCCGAAGCTGAAAATCCCCGAAAGAGACGGCAAGAGCCATTCTTTTCGTCGTGGATCTTCGGAAGCCGGAACGGGCGGCACGACCATGGTGATGATGGCCTTAGGTGTCGGCAGTTTATGCCTTCTCGCCGTCCTCTTCAAAGGCAAGGAAGAGCCCACAAGTGTCGCCAGCGTGCAAGCGCCCGCCAAAAACAAGACCGTGGTAACGCCGCCCCCGCAAAAACTCGTCAATCCTCTTGTAATTAACAATAAAAAGACCGGCCTGCCTGTCGATGGCTTGGCTCCACCGGATGCCATGACGGGTGGTGGCCCGCAAGTGGTGAAACAAGAGTTGGTGCAAGAAGAAGTCTCGCTCTTTGACCGCATGCTGAGCGGTTCAGGTGGGGTCGACGACGCTCCTGCCGTCGTCCTTTCCGCCGCCGACATTCCGAAGGCCTATGCCAAGCTGATGCCAGTCGATTTCCAGATCAACCTTTTGCGGGCGGAGTGCAATAACATCATCGCCTCCTTGCCCGCCGATCGCCGCGAGATGGAGACCAAGCGCTTCGACTACCTCCAAGATGTCATGTCCAAGCTGGTCAAGGCAATCCGTTATGGGTCGCCGCACAAAGGCCAGTTCCCCTGCGGCCCGGGCAAGGCCTTGCTCGGTGAAATCAATAATGCCGACTGGAGCGGCATCACAGTCGTCACCTCCAGTGGCGAAAAAAAGATCAGCTGGGAACAAGGGGGTCTTCCTCTTCTCAATGACCTCACGGTCTGGTATGCCCAGGAACCGCTCGCCAAGGGCTTGCCGGACGACGATGTGCCCATCGAAGTCTTGGCCGAAGCCGCTCGTTGGTATGCCAACCTGGCTGTCATCGCCGCGTGGTATGGTAATAACGACATGGCCAATGCCGCTTACCACAAGGTCAAGCTGATCTCGTCTTCATTGGCGAAAGAGATCAAGCCGATGCTGGTGCGCCCGCCGGAGCTGACACCAGCTCCCTGAGGAATCGTCAATCCGCGACAGCCTGGCTCATCTGAGTCCGGCTGTCATTTTTCCTCAACATGACCATCGCCAAGGACAATGCACTCCTTGCCATTGACCTTGTGTTTACACTCGATCGGCGTGGTGCCGACATCGGAAATCAAGAGGGAGTCCGGGTTGTTGACGACGGGCCAAGTATCCCCTGTCAGAAACGGTGTCGGCACGGCGACGGTGTAGGTTCGGAGGCTGCCGCCGCCTTTGTTGAAGGCGTAGTCACCGAGTGGGCTGAACTGGTTGTGCGCACTACTCCTGGCTGCCGCGCAGCTGAGCGAGGTGTTGTCGAAACCGAAGCCTTGAATGCCGGTGCTCGGATGGTTATTGGTGGCGTTAATCTCGATCCGAGCAACTAGAGAGGAGCCAAACTCTCGAGCCGTGCCGTCGGAATAATAGGAATTCAGGGTCAAGCCCATCTGCTTCAAGTTGCTTTTGCACTTGGTGACATTGGCTTTTTCTCGGACTGCGCCGAGGGCCGGGAGTAACATGGCGGCAAGAATGCCGATGATCGCCACCACCACCAATAACTCGATCAAAGTGAAGGGGTTCGCTTTCATGAAGCTCTCCTGGTTATCTTCATTGTAAAGATATTTGACGGGTGCCACAAGGCCCGGACAGGAGAAAGCCGGACGAAGGAATTCCCCGTCCGGCCGCCACGCGTATCCAAGACGCCTCACACCGGATGCAGGGAACCCCAGTGAGTTGAAAAATAGCGGATTTTGAGGCGAAGTTTTGTCGACCTGTGTCACTCCGTTTGAGCGCCGCTTGAGCTCTTGCTGCGTTTCGCCTTTTTGACCGTCTGCTCGACTTCCCGGGCGGCTGGAGCCTCCTTGCGCACCATGATGATGACATCGCGCGAGTGGATCTCCCATTCGACCGTCTCTCCCTTCTGTAGCTCCAGCGCTTCCGCCAAGGCATTGGGG
>JAYTMY010000262.1:0-6340 GCA_043748535.1 Lentisphaeraceae bacterium
TTCCGAGTAGTAGCCGGGGACGAAGATGGCGTCGGGCTTTTCTTTGCGGATGGAGGTGAGCATGGAGCGGAAGTCTTTGTCGCCGGCGCCGTATTGGCGGTCGGCGACGATTTCGCCGCCGTTGGCAGTGAAGTGCTTTTTGAAGAACTGGGTGAGGCCGACGGAGTAGTCGTTTTTCGAGTCGGTGAGGATAGCGACGCGTTTGGCCTTGAGGGTGTCGAGGGCGAACTTGCTCATCACGGTGCCTTGGAAGGGGTCGATGAAGCAGATGCGGAAGATCTTGTCGCCGGCTGCGGTGACTTTGGGGTTGGTCGAGGCGGGCGAGATCATCGGAATGCCGGCGGCCTGGGCGACGGGGGCCATTTCGAGGGAGGCGGAGGAGGCGACTTCGCCGAGGAGGGCGACGACTTTGTCGGAGGAGAGCAGTTTCTTGGCGGCGGCGGCGGGTTCACCGGGTTTCGACTGATCGTCGACGGTGATGAGTTGCAGTTTGCGGCCGAGAACACCGCCGGCGGCGTTGATCTCTTCAATCGCCAGCTTCGAGCCTTCGTCCGAGGCGACGCCGAAAGTGGCGCGGCCACCAGTGAGCGAGGCGACCTGGCCGACCTTGATGTCGTCTTCGGCCAGCAGCGGCAGGGTGCTTAGAAACAGGCAGCTCAGAAGGGCGGCGATCGATTTCATGGCGGATGGCTCCTCGTTGTTGAATGGCGCCGAATCTAGGCGGGGGCGGGACGGTGTCAAGACTCTTCATCAATGCCAAATCTTTCCGAGACGGTCTTTCTTCATCAGAGATCTTGGCTTGCGTGCTGTTAGAGTAGGGGAGCTTTCGCAAGTTCTGATTCCGCCCTTAGCTTAGCTTCGTAGGAACAGGAGCGAGTAAACAGATGTCTCAATGGAACGCCGAAATTGCGGATCTGCCGGGAATGCGTCTGGAGCATTTGCGCGATGCGCTGATTGCCGCCGGTCAATGGCCGGAAGTTTCGGCTCGTCTTTGCCGGCTCGCTGCCGCTCCCGCTGCTCCAGCCGAGGTGCAGAACGCGGCGATCGAGAAATTCCGCCGTCGCAACAATCTGGAAAGCAGCCGGGCTCTGCAGCAATGGCTGAGCCTGCATCATCTGGAGGAACACCACTTGCGCGACTATTTCAGCCGCTTAGATGCGCCAGAATTACCCGCCGACGGCGAAGTCTCAACAGCTTGGCTGCGCTTGGAATATGGCTTGGGTCTGGATGCGGCCTTGTGGCGTGAATCGCTGCAAAAACGCCGTCTCGCCTGGCTTTTGGCTGATGGCGGCGAGCTGCCGGACTGGGCGGGATTGGAAGTTCGTTGGCAGAAATTCCGCGAGGACTCCTTGCAGCTTCTGGAGCCTGTTTCGGATTGGCGATTGCCCCCGGCGAGGATCGCCGAGCTGATCTCCAGTCAGCGTTTGCGCAACGCCGCCGATGAACGCGGGTGGGCTTTGTGAGCGCTTTCCCGAAACTGCGTTTTGTGCCTCAGGCGGAAGCCTTCGACTGCGGTCCATGCTGCCTCGCCATGGCTCTCAGTCTCTGGGGACGGGACGTCCCTTTGCATCTCCTGCGTCAGCAAAGTGGTGGCGATGCGAACGGCGCGAGCGCCGCCGAACTCAGTCGAGTTGCGGCTCGCCATGGATTGCACTGCCGCTTCCGGCGTTTGACTTTGGAGGAGCTTAGCGCCGGTCTTTTTCCGGTTCTTGCACACTGGCGCGGCAGCCACTGGATTCTCATCCTTGGCTTTCACTCCGGCCGCCTGCAGATAGCTGACCCGGCCGAGGGCTTGTCAGAGATCAGCATCGACGATGCCGCCGGACTTTATGCCGGGGTGGCAGCGCCTTTGGAAATGCGGCCTGGGGGCGCCTCGGCGGAGATTTCAGTTTTGCAGGCACTCGCTCCCTACCTGAAGATTCAAGCGCGACATCTCCCGGTCGCCTTGGTCGGAGCCTTGCTCAGCGGCGGTAGTCTGGTTGCCTTAATCTTGATCTTCGGCGATTGGCTCGACGATGCGACCGAAGTGAAGACTTTTGGAAGGCATCTGATCTGGATGAGTTTGTGCATGGCAACTCTGATTGCCGGTCAGGGCCTGCGTCTCTGGCACGCGCTCGATTGCGGTCGCCGCATTGACCTCGCGCTTCTCAACCACTGCGCTGAACAGCTCGCTCGCCATCCTTCAGCCAGCGCCAGCCGTCACGACGAAATCTTGCGGAGGGTTGAGCGCAGTCTGGAGGTCCGCACCTATTTGGTCGACGGGGTCAGCGAGGTCATTCAAGCGACGGTCATTCTCACTGGAGTGGTGGTGGCTCTCGATATGCTGAAAGCTCCCGTGCTCTTATCTTTCCTCTGGCTAGCACCTTTATTGTTACTGGTCTTTTGGATCAGCGAACGCCGAGGGAAAAGCGTCAGCGAAAAAATCAGCTCGCTGCGCCTGCGGCTGATGCGTTTGCAGCAAGATTGCCTGGCGAGCGGAGAAGATCTTCGAGGCTCCGCTAAGCTCGCCAGTCATTTGGCCGCGACAGCCACGCTCAATGCCGAGCTACTGGCGCAAATGCAGAAGCAGAAACGGCTGGGCGGATTACAAGATCTTCTCGGGCTTTGTGCCGGCTTGGCGGCCTTTTTCCTGGCTGCGATTTTTCAGGCCGACCGCTTGGCCATGGCAGAAATCGGTCAGGGACGATTCTTGGTTTTCACGATTTTGTCTTTATTGGGTTGTCTGGCCGCGGTACGCCTTCTTGCCACCCGTTCCCGCTTGCAGCGCAGCGCTCGTTTACTGGCGGACCTTGAGGATTTCCTCTCCTTTGGCAGTAGTCGGACTGAAACCGGCGCGAGCAGCGGCGCCTTCCGTCTCAATCTGAATGCTGCGGCCGATCAGATCTGTGAACTTGAGGTTCGCCAAGGCGAACGAATTTTTCTGCACGGCCCCGGCGCCCCGGCTTTGCTGCGTCGGCTGGCCGGTCTGGATAGCCCATTTATCGGGGATATTGAGGGTCTGCCTGGCGGAAGAGAGCGTCGATCTTGGTTGGGCCAGTCCTCCGCATTGCTCAGCACAAGTCTGGCGCGCAACATCGACCTTGGGTCCGTGGAACCCGACGAATTGGCTTGCCGGAAAGCTCTCCGGGATGCTGCTGCAGATGAAGCTTTGCTGCTGCCGGGGGCACTCCAAGCTCGTCTTGGTCTCGGAGGCTGGGAATTACCGGAGGATCTTGAGCGACGCGTCCTCCTCGCCCGAGCCCTGTGTCATCGCCCCGGTCTGATCCTCCTTGAGCAGCCTAGCCGCGGCCAAAACGAAGAGCAGGTGTTGATTTTGCGACTGCAATTGGCGGAGCGACTCGAGGGCTCGACCCTGATCATGGTCGATGACGATGTCCGCCTTGCCGCCGCTTGTCACCGCCGTTTTTATGTCCCCGAGCCCCCTTGATGGATCTCTAGGCGCAATTTTTCTGTCAAGGTTATCGACCTGCGGTGAAGACTTTGGCCGGTATGGCATTAAACTAGGAGGCTCAAACCGAAATGGATCAATATGTACTTTTGGCCTCACATCGTTGCTTTTGTCACTCGCAAGCCCATGCCTCTCTCCGAGGACTGGAAAAACTTCACTTTGGAGAGCTTTGCCCGGGATGAACGGGGACCCGTTCAACTGGTCGCTCTCGAGCTCGATCCTGAGCCTCTGAAGATGCGCAAGTTCGTCAACCCCAGCTTCCTCCGCAGCCGCATCAACGATGTCTTGGATTGTATGACCTACTACTCCTCGATCGACGGTCAGGAATCCCCCGGGTTCATGCACCTGGAAGACCCCGAGAGCTACTTCTTCGGCGATCTGCAGATCAACTGGGTTCCTGGCAATCGCAAAGATGCCAAGGCCGGACTTCAGCTCAAATTCCCTGAGGAATGGGATGAAACCATGGAGCAGTCGGTTCGCCGCGCGCTCATGCCCCTTCTCAAACCCCTCGGCCGCCGTCCTGATATCGGCCTCAGTTTGAGCTTGCGACTGCAGCCGCCCCACCCGAAGTGGACAGCGCCTGAAAAGTTCGCCCACCTCACTTTCTGAGAGGCTCCCGGAATCGAACTGATTCCGGGTGATTTTTTTCCAGCCTAGAACCCCATGATCCGCCCATGAATGAAGAAGTTTCGATCGACGAAGAAATCGTCTTTCCGCCCCCTGAAATCCTCTACCAGGATGATGTCCTGGTGGTGATCTCCAAGCCCTCCGGCCTGGCCGTCCATCCCTCTGAAATGGTACACGACCGGATCACAGCCTTGTCCCTGGTGCGTGATGCCGTCGGTTGTTATGTCCATCCGGCGCACCGCCTCGACCGCGGCACTTCCGGCGTCCTAGTTTTTACCAAGGATCGCGAAGCGTGCGGCAAGTTGATGCAGGGTTTTGCTTCTCGCGATTTCCGCAAAAGCTATATGTGCGTGGTGCGCGGCTGGGCTGCCGACAGCGGCCGCCGCGACGCCCCCTTGAAACACAGCAACGGTAAAGACGTGCAAGAAGCCGTCACCGCCTGGACCACCTTGGCCAAGACCGAGATCGAAGGCCCTTGCGGCAATTACGCGACAGCCCGTTATTCGCTCTTGCATGTGCTGCCGGAGACCGGACGATTCCACCAGATCCGCCGTCACATGCGCGATGAAAATCATCCGCTCATTGGCGACACCCAAGAAGGCGACTCGCGGCAGAACCGCTTCTTCCGCGAAAAAACCGGAGTCAATCGCCTCATGCTCCATGCCTTGAGTCTGGAATTTCAGCATCCCGTCGATGGCCGGACGATGACCATTCGAGCCCCTGTGACCGAAGACTTCCTCGCTCCCTTCAAGCTGCTCGGCTGGGATCAGCTCGAGCTGCCGAAGGAATAAAGGATCAAGGTTTGGCGGCGGCCTGCGGCCAGTCGACGCCGTGGACGGCTGCTTGAGCATGGAGCGCCGGGAGAAGCGTCGTTTCCAACTCGCCCAGGCTTTGTTTTCCTTGTTCCTTGAGAAGCTTCTGAACCAGAGCTTCGCGTTCGGTCGCAACCTTGGCCAGTTCAGCCTGCAATTCCTGGCGCTGTTTGCGAGTAACTTCGATTTGTGCCTTGATTTGTTCAGGAGTGAGATTGCGCATCGATTCCGGGAGTTGCTCCTGAGAGATCTTGCTGAAATTAAAATTCGGCTGAGCTGAGGCATCGACCAGATCCCAGCTGGTGTTGCAGTACAAGCTGGAGGTTTTCGAGCAGGCGCGGTTGGCGTAGGAGCGCATCGATAACTTGGAATTGCTGTCATCGTTGTCGCTCTGGAGGCGCTGCTGAGCCGCTCCTTGCGGTCCATAAGGAATGTAGGTCAGATTCAGTCTGTTGTTGAGTTCTCGGAGACGCGGATCGAGAGGCGTCGGCACATCCTGATAAGAGGCGTCCGAGTTGATCAAGCTGCAGATGCCGCCACCGAGCCGTGCACCTTCGTACCAAGAGCCCGTTTCCGCTTCATAACGGGCGCCGCAGTGAATGGTGTTGATGGTGATGCCGCGCGCTTTGGCGGCAGGACAGCTTTGACGGAAGTCGACAGATCCTTGAGAGAACGGCTCATTGCCGCAGACGAAGGCGAAGCGAAGTGCCGTAACATCTGACCACTGCAATTCCGCCAAGCTGCGTTGCAGCACGGCGCCGCAGAATTCCTCGCCTCCGCCGGTGCTGAGCATGAAGAGCTCGCGTGAGATCGCTTCCAGATCCGAAGTGAAGGGAAGGACTTGACGGATGCTCATTTTGTCGGAGAGATTGCTATTGCCGTATTCATAAAGAGCGACCTGCAGCTTGAGGGGGCGATTGTCGCGGCGTCCTTTGGCGAGATCATTAACGATCGACCAGAGTTGGCTTTTGGCCTGGTTGATCAAACCATCCATCGAGCTTGAGGTGTCGAGCAGGAGCGCGATCTGCACTGTATCGGCATCGGCTTTTGCGGCCGGCGCACAGGCCGCGGGGCCTTGAGGGTGTGCTCCGGCAATGACATGCTGTTGGGCGATTGGATGAGGTGTCGATGGGCGGATTTGAGATTGGCCGCGGTTCGAATAAGGAGCTTGTATGCAGCTCAGGGACAAAAGGGCCGCGGCGCTGAAGAGGAGGGGCTGCTTGTTCATGAGGAGATCTCCGTGATTCTGGTGGGGGAGGGGGGGGGACTGAGACATCATAGAAGCTCAGTCCGGAGCTCGGCGGAGCTGAATTGTAAGAGATTTGTAAAATGACAGGCGCGGAGCTCAAGATGCCGATCCTTGTCACTGCAATCCTTAACGACAATCTTCAAGAATTCTTCAAAAAACCACCCAGAAGCCCTAGACGCTTTTCCATCTGGGGATATTCTATGA
>JAYTMY010000263.1:0-2428 GCA_043748535.1 Lentisphaeraceae bacterium
GGTTTTAGGGGTTTTAGGGGTTTTAGGGGTTTTAGGGGTTTTAGGGGTTTTAGGGGTTTTAGGGACCATGAAGGACGGGTGAGGTCACATGTTTGCCCTCACCCGTAAAACCCTTGAAACCCTTGAAACCCTTACGAACGCATCGGCATGATGACGTAGAGGAAGCCTTCGTCGCCGAAGATGCCGGTGGGGCTGACCTTGTCGTTGAAACGCAGGGTGATGGCGTTGCATTCGAGGCGCTTGAGGGCTTCGAGAAGGTAGTTGGGGTTGAAGGCGATGGTGGTGGGGTCGCCTTCATAGGAGGCGCTGACGGTTTCGCAGCAGTCGTCGGCGTTGTCGGCGGAGACGACGTTAACGAGGCCGGATTCGATCTGGAATTTGATCGAGGGGTTGCTGCTTTCGAGGATGATGGCGACGCGTGAGATGGCTTGTTCCAGCTCTTGGCGGGGGATCATGATCTGGCGGGTGAAGCCGGAGGGGACGACGAGGCGGAAGTTGGGGTAGGCGCCTTCGAGCAGCTTGGTGCGGAGGGTGCATTCGCCGGTGCTGAAGATGGCGCGGGCGGAGCCGAGGATCATCCGGACTTCGCCGTCTTCGGGAAGCATTTTGCACAGTTCGCTGACGGCTTTCTGGGGCAGGATGGTTTCGCCATCGAGACCGGCACCGCCATCGACGGCGGTTTCCATCAGCGCGAGGCGGCGGCCGTCGGTGGCGGCGGCGGTGAAGGTGCCATCGAGGATGGAGAGGAGCAGGCCGTTGAGGACGGCGCGTTCATCGGAGGCGGCGCAGGAGTAGGAGATTTTGTCCAGCATGCGGCGGAACTGACCGGAGCGGAAGGTTAGGTCGCGGCCGGGGAGATCGCCGCGTTCGAGGGGGAAGGACTCGGCGGCGAGGCCTTGCAGGCGCGAACGGCTCTTGCCGCAGGCGATCGAGCATTTCTGCGCATCATCAAAGCTGACGGTGATGTCGTTGTTAGGCAAAGAGCGGACGATCTGAGTGAGTTTCTTGGCCGGGATGGTGCCTTGACCTTCGACTTCGACGCGGGCCGGGAGACGGATGGTGATTGACTGTTCCATGTCGGTGGCGGTGATGACCACGTGCTGTCCTTGGGCGACGACGAGGAAGTGGCCGACAACTGGGATGGCGGGGCGGTTGGAGACGACGCCCTGGACGCGGCCGAGACCTTGAGAGAAAACCGATTGTTCGATGACGAATTTCATGGAGGCGACCCCGGTGTTGACTGCATTGAGGCCGTGAATCTAGCTCCGGGCGCGCAGCTGGCAAGATGAAGGGGCCGATGACAGGCAAGTTTCACCCTGCCGATTCCGCCGCGCGGAATTAGATTGGGAGCCATCTGCACCCTGAGGTCACCCGCCATGATTGCCGCCCAGCTCCTCTTCATCAGCCGGATTTTTTTCGCTGATGTCCCCGAACCCACCTTGGTGCCGCTGCTCAGCGGCGCCCCCCAGGTCGACGGCAAATATGAACCCTTGTGGGACGACTGTCCGGAAGTGAAAATTGCAGCTTCCGGCTTTGAGGGCCCGATCAGCTTGCGAGCTGCGGTCAACGGCGAACGGCTTTTCCTGCTCTTGCGCTTCCCCTGCACAGCGCCGATGACGAAGCACAAGCCCTGGCTCTGGAATGCTTCGTCGCAGCGCTTCATCGTCGGGCCGGAAAGGGAAGACTCGCTTTGCCTCCGTTTTTTACAGGCGGAACGGCCGGGAGCGGTGAGCTGCGACGTCTGGTACTGGGGAGCCTGCCGTCTCAATGAAGGCGCCGCCGATGACCTCTTGCAAGTCTTCTCGCTCGACTCTCCAACACACGCGCTGAAAAGCGTCTCGCCCGACGGCACGCCGCAATATCTGGTGACCATGCCGGACGAAGGCCTGCGGCCATGGAGCGGCAATTACGACGTCACAACCCTGCATCTCAATCCCAGCCGTTACGAGCCGCTGCCGCCGACCGGTTCGCGGATGGATGTGAAGTGTAAAGGCGAGTGGAAGGAGGGCTTCTGGACGGTGGAATTCTCCCGCGCTCTCGACACCGTGCAGATCGACGATCTCCGCCTGGTTTCTGGTTCCTTGGTGTCGCTGGATTTGGTGCGGACCTTGGAGTCCCCGCCGGGGCCGATGGCCGTCGGCGCCGAGCGCAGCCCCTTGATCCGCCTTCGTCTTCCTGAGGCGCCGCAACCATGAAGATCAGCTTTGTCAATGCCCGGCGACTCGGCCCTACTTTGCAGCTGGCGGGTCTTTTGCTTCTGACCGGCTTGGTCTGGTGGCTTCTCGGCCGCAGCTCCGACGAGGCCAAGACCGCCGCCGCGGCAGCCCGTAGCCAGGTTCGGACGGCGGTCAACATGGGCGAATACACCCGCCTGATGGAAAAGGCTTGGCAGCGGCCGACGCGTGACGAAGAGGATCAGGCGGCGCGC
>JAYTMY010000264.1:0-20956 GCA_043748535.1 Lentisphaeraceae bacterium
CGGCGCTACTCAGAAAACCACAAGCGACTGCTGGAGATTGTCGATGAGATGACTATCCTTCACATGGAACTTCTCAAGGCTAATGCGGTCGACCCGGAGAACTCGTGACTCTCGAGGTTCTCTGTGATATTTTAGAATTCAGGAGAAGAAAAAGCCGGAGTTTTGCTGAGCTCAAGCTAATCAGCGATGGGGTTTTCATGATTCCTTCCTCCTGCCCCCACTTCATCGCCTCACGCCAACGGCCAGGGCAGCCGACCCTTTCTCTGTTCTCATTGAGGCAGCGAAACCGAAAAACTACCTTGGCAAGATGAGCTCAGCGGCTAGCTTCGAGTACACACCAATACGGAGGTTTCTATGTACGTCGGCCGCATCGTCAGCATCGCTCGCAATCAATCCGGTAAACTCTGCGCCATGTATCGCGTCTCGTCGCGCTCCTTCCCCAACCGCATGGCTAAGGAAATGGGCAAAGGCATCGCCATCGTCCCCAAACCCGGTCACGAAAATGACGTCTTGGTCAACCCCTACATCGCCTACAACGCTCTCCGCATCGTCGGCAGCCACGCCATTGTCTCCAACGGTTCGCACACCGACCCGATCGCCGAAAAAATCGAAAAAGGCTACCCGATGCGCGACGCGCTCGCCGCTGCCCTCCTCGGCATGGACTATGAACACGACACCCTCAGCACCCCGCGCATCGCCGCCGTTGTCGACCGCATCACCGGTAAGGCCGCTCTCGGCTGCATCCGCGCCGACGCCCTGCTGATCCGTGAATTCGATGTCAAACCCGGCCAGGCCTTCTACCTCGCCACCTACGAACACAACTCCCCCTGCAGCACCCAGCGCGATGACGCCTTCGACGTCAGCAACGCCAATGAAGCCTGCGGCTACATCCTCAGCAAAGGCGTCTTCGCCAAGCTCGAGCGTCCGGTCAGCGCCATCTGCGCCGTCGAACACTCCTGCGGCTTCGAAACCGCCTGCCGCGACGCCTGAGCCACGACTCGGATTCAGTTTTAAGCCTCGGCCATTGGCCGAGGCTTTTTTTGACGGCGATCGAAGCTCCCTGTGATGGCTGGCCTTTCAGCGACGGCCGCGACGACGGGCCTTGTAGACCTTGGCGAGAATCGCGGCAACGGCGGCGAAGAAGCGGTTTTCGATGAAGGCACCATCGGGCACAGCGCGGTAGATGGCACGGGCCAAGGGCGGCGCCTCGATGATCGGAATCTTCAATTCTTTGGCCAGGGCCTTGATCCGTTCGGCCCGCTTGCGCAAGCCTTTGGCAAGAACGCGCGGCGCCGGTTCACCTGAGACGTATTGCAGGACGACAGCGACGTGGGTCGGGTTGGTGATCACCACGGTCCCTTTACTCACCGCCTTCTTCAGGCTTTTGCCCATCAACTCACGCATCTTGGCGCGGATCTTGGCTTTGATCTTGGGGTCGCCCTCGGCGTTGCGGTGCTCGTCCTTCACTTCCTGCTTGCTCATCATCAGCTTATCGATGTGCCTGGTGTGTTTCCACCAGAGGTCGAGGATGGCCAAAATGGCGTAAACAGCCAAGACTGCCATGACCAGCTTGAAGGCATTCCACATCATCAGGGCCGCGCCGGTGGCCAGATCGGTCTGAATCAAGGCGAGATTCTTCTGCAGGTCGCCAACGATCCAAACCCAGCAGAAAAGCGACAACAGGGTGACCTTCGTCAGAGTCACCCCGAGCCGCATGAACTGATCGCGATTGGGAAGCAACTGCTTCATCCCGTTGACCGGATTCATAGCCTCCCACTTGATCTCCAAAGGCTTGGTATCAAAAAAGAAGCCGACTTGAAAATAGAGCGCCGCCAGGGTCGCGGTGACGACGGCGAGGATCATGATCCCCAAGGGGAGAAGCAAGGGGAGAAGGACCGCAAATGCCCCTTCCATCATCTCCGGCAGCTGCCAGTGACGGCCGACCCCGGGCATTTTGAAGCAAGCGACCAGGATGCCACGGCAGGCGCGCATCATCTCGGGCATTAACATGGCAAAGCCGATGAAGCCGGCCAGCATCGCCGCCACCGAAACGCTGTCTTGCGACAGGGGGATGTCTCCCTTGTCGCGCGCTTCACTGAGCCGCTTGGAAGTCGGTAACTCGGTTTTACTGGGATCGGAATTGGCCATGGTGACTCATTGCTTTGCCCAGTCTAGTGCAGAAAGCGTGCCGGGTGGGCACGGCCTTTGCGGGTGGGTCGTTTAAAGCAGTGAGGATTTCCATGCGCGTTCTTGTTCCCACCGGAGATTTCCAGTACGATGTCGCCAACGGTTTCGCCCGCGATCTAGCCGCAGGGATAGCTTCCCAGGCAGGCCAGGAGGTGGCTGTTTTGCCGCTCAAAAGCAGTGCCGATTTGCGCCAGGCTCTGCACGAATTTAAGCCAGATCTAGTCCTCGCAATCCAAGGGATCGGCATCAACGCCCCCGAGGCGGCAGAAGCGCCGGACACCGCGTGGATGGTGATGGGCATCGACCACCCGAGCCACATCTTCGGCAGGATTGAACAAATCCAGGCAAAAAAAACCTTGATCACCGCCTTTGAGGCCTCTCACCTGCCTTGTTGGAAAATCCTGGCGCCGGAAATCCCCTGCGCTTTTCTCGCTCACCCCGCCCCGGTGGCGCCGCCCAATGCGCGGAAAGCCGAACTCGGACTGAGCTTCCTCGGGACCTGGAACTCGCCGGAAGAGATGGCTCAGAAATGGCAGGGGAAATTCCCCGAAGCGGTGATTGAGCGCCTCACTGAGGCCCTCAGCCAAGGGATGAATAATCACTGCGCCATTGCTTCGGAATTGCTCGATTTCCGCGAGCCGATCTGGCTCGAGTCCCGCCGTCATTATAGTCTGGGGATGAGCGAAGTCGATCTGCTGCTTCGACTCATTCTGCGCAGCCGTCTTCTCCATGAGCTCGATGATGCCGGTATCGGCATCGACATCTTTGGCAATGGCTGGAAAGCTGCCGATTGGCGTCACCATCGCATTCATCAAGCCGTGAGTTATGCCGAAGCGCTCAACATCGGGGCGCGCTCGCTGGGAGTCCTGAGCATCACTCCGAGCTATCCCGCCGGCAGTCACGAACGCCCCTTGTCCTGCCTCGCGCAAGGAAGCGTCTGCCTCAGCAGCCCGAGCAGCTTCTACCGCGATGCCGGCTTCACCCCTGGCCTCGATTATCTCGAGTATGACCCATGGGTCAGCGGCTCCTTGACTCAGGCAGTCAAATCCCTGCCTGACTTCTATGCCTCAACAGCGCGGAAAGATGCCGTGTCTGCCTGCCGCTTCAAGGTTCTCCAGAATCACAGCGCCAAGGCCCGCGCCCGCCAGATCCTAGGTCTGGCCAAGGATCATTTCGGCCTCGATTAGACTTCATGGTTTGTAGTCCCGGCTTTAGCTGGTCATGGAGTCGCGATTTCAGGGTTTGTAGTCCCGGCTTTAGCCGGTCCTTGGGCTTGCGTCGTAAAAGGCGCCGGAACAAAGGCGGCTTTTGTGATCTTCGCCTGACGAAGGCGATAAAGACGCAGAGAGGGGCCAGCGGAAGACGGCAGTTTGAGAATGGCGGCTAAGGCAGCATTGCGCGGCGCCCATTCCTGCGGATAGGCCCAGATCAGACTGGCCGCCCCGGCCGGAGCCCGGAATTCGCCCAAACCGGCTTGGCGCCGAAGCTCGGCTTCCAGACAGAAACGACTGAGGGCATTGCCTCTTTCAAGCCGCAAAGTGGCGCCAGGGAAGGTGAAGGGAGCGGCGAGGTCGACGACAATCTTGGCCATCAGTTTCTGCACTGCGGCCTCCTGCCTGCCTGCATGATCGAGTGCGGCGGCGATGACCAGCCGATCGCGGAAAAAGACCAGGTCCTCGGCGATGAATGTCGGGCTCGAACTTTGGGCCGGGAAATCCTTGGTGATGGGAAGCCCGCCCAGGGAAGGATCGACACCACCTTGAAAACGGATAGCGCCGAAGAGCTCGTTGAGGAGCGGCAGGAACTGCTCATCCGGGAGGATCGAAAGCTGTTGCCTAAAGCTCTCCGCATCGGTTTCCATCAGGCGCAATTTCTGCTCGCCGCGAGCCACCGCGATATCGAGAAAAGCGCTCCATCCGGATTCGGGATTGCCGCCGGAGACCGCCAGAAACTGATACAGTTCAAAGGCGAGGTTGATATTGCCTTGATGACGCTCGAGATCTTCGGCCAAGGATTCTGCCGCAGCTTCCAGATGCTGAATACGCTCCTCATTTTCCTGGCAAGCTTCCGCCTTCAAGCGATGGTAGAGGTAACGCATGCGTCCTGATTGCGCGTAGGCGGCTTCGAGACTTTCGCTGCGCTCCAACCAAGGGAGACCGGCATCGGCATCATGGAGATTCATCAGATAAACCCGCGCCGCCAGGAAGGCCGGTTCGACCTCCCAAAACAGGGTTTTCGCCGCCCGGGAATAATCATCCGCGGCTTCCCGTAAAAGCAGTCCTGAGCTCGTTTTTTCGCCGCTTTCATCTGCCTCTCTGGCCAGGCTAAAGGCGATGTCGCCCGAGCGTTTACTAGCGCTGCCGCTGAGCACCAGCAGGCTCATCGCTAAAGCCAGGCCAGAAAGCAGCGCCGTGCCAGCAAAACGCAGCATCGCCGGAGGGCCCTCCTCGGAAGGGCACACCTGACGATGCAGCATCAGGCCGATCAACATCGGGAAGAGCAGGCAGCCCGGCGGCATGAACAGAGCCTTGTCGGTGCAGCCGGCGACCAGTAAAACCAAGGCGGCGGCACTGAGGCAACGGGCGCCTGGAACAGGCTGGCGGAAGAAGGCCCAGAGGACCACGCCGATCCAGATCAAGGCGCTCAGCCAGCCTTGTTCACAAGCGACGCGCAAAGGCTCCATGTGCGGGTGCTCATGGAGGTCCGGCGCATTGAGCTTGCGCATATGCTCGACGCTGTCGAAACGCCAGGCCTCGCGTTGGAAGTTGCCAGCGCCTTGGCCGATCAGCGGTTTTTCCTTGCTCATCTGCAAGGACATCGCCCACAGGGGCCCACGCACATCCCCAAGGCGGATCAGTTCGTATTTTTCGCGGATCGCCGGCTGCTTCATCAACAAGACCGAAGCGCCGAAAGCGCAGATCACAATCAGCAGCAAAGCCATCGGACGGCGCTTTTGCGGCAGGATCAGGCACAACGACCAGACCGCGAGGACGGGCAGAACCAGTAGGCCCGTGCGCCAGGAACAGGCCAGCAAAGGCTGTAAGCCGATGGCCGCAGTCAAGCCTGCTGCGACCGGCCAGCTCCATTGACGTTTCGGCAAAAGCGCCCGCAGCTCGACGGCAAACGGAAAGGAACAGGCCAACAACAGCGCCGCATGCCAGTTCGGGTTGCCGGCGAGACCCGCCGCTTTCCCGCCAAGCCAGGAATGCAGGCAGGAAATCAGGAAAAGTAGGGAGCAGGCGCGGCGCAGCAATTGCAGGAGGCCGCGAAGATCCTGACGCGCGACCAAGGCGAACTGCAGAATGATCCACGGCCAACTCAGGGCATTCAGCACCGCCTCGAGATGAAAACGCGGCGACATCCAAGCGCTGCACAGGGTCCAGACGGAATACGTCACCGCCAAACCCAGCAAGGGACCCTTTTGTGGGGATGAGACGCGGAGCAGCCAGATGCCGGCAATAGCCCCCGCCATCAAAAGAACCGGCAGACGCAGCGACGTCTGATGCTCGATCCAGCCGGTCCCGACAGGCGATAAAAGCAGATAGGGATAGGCTAGAAAAAGCAGGCTGAGCTGCAGCGCGAGCAAGGGCCGGTGCCAGTTGTTGTTCATTCTCAATACGCCTGTTTGGAGGAGTTTTAGTTTGAGCTCAAATTCTGAATTCTTAATTCTTACTCGCGAGTCATGAGTTCATGGTTTGTAGTCCCGGCTTCAGCCGGTTGTTGTGCTCAAATTGCGTGAGGAACAGAACAAACCGGCTGAAGCCGGGACTACAAACTTGAGCTCAAAACGAAGAACTCTTGACTCCCGAGATTCTTAATTCCCTGATTCATTCCTTGTCGGCCAGGATCTCACGCGTTCCGCCGGAGCTGGTCTGCGGTCCTACCACGCCCAGAGCTTCGAGCTGGTCCATCAGGTCGGCGGCGCGGTTGTAGCCGACCTTGAGGCGACGCTGGAGATAAGAAGTGCTGGCCTTGCGGTCGCGCACCACCAGGGCCCTCGCCTGCTCGAGAAGTTCGGCGCCGTCGCCATCATCGCCAGAGGCCGCTTCGCCGTCTTTGGCTTTGCCTTTCGCCTTGCCTTTGCCCTCACCCACTGGCACTTCCTCGATCTGTTTGGCGATCTCGGTCATGAAGATCTGCGGACGCTGGGCGACGCAGGCGGCGACGATGCGCTCGATCTCGTCGTCTTCGACCAGGCATCCCTGCAGGCGGTCGATGCCGCCGGCGCCCGGTGGACGGAAGAGCAGGTCGCCGCGGCCGAGGAGGGACTCGGCGCCCTTGCCGTCGAGAATCGTCCGCGAGTCGATCTGCGACGCCACTTGGAAGGCGATGCGAGTGGGGAAGTTCGCCTTGATCACGCCGGTGAGGACATCGACGCTGGGGCGCTGGGTGGCGACGACGACATGGATGCCGATGGCGCGGGATTTCTGAGCGAGACGGGCGAGCGAGGTTTCGACTTCGTTGCGGGTCGCCATCATCAAGTCGGCCAGTTCGTCGATGATCAGAACGATGAAGGGCAGGCGGGCCGGAATCGGCTTGCCGTCGGGGTCCTTCTGGTCAGGCACCGGTGTCCGGGCGTTGAAGCCTTCGAGGTTGCGGCAGGCGCAAGCAGCGAGGGTTTTGTAGCGGCGTTCCATCTCCCAGACCAGCCAGCGCAGGATGCCGGCGGCCTTGGTGTGGTCGGTGACTAGCGGCCAGGCGAGGTGAGGAAGCTTTTCGAAGGCGGTGAGTTCGACCACCTTCGGGTCGACCATGACAAGCCGGAGATCGTCGGGGCCGTGGCGCATCAAGAGCGACGCGACGAGGGCGTTGATGAACACTGATTTGCCCGAGCCGGTGGCACCGGCGACCAGCAGGTGCGGCGCCTTGGCGAGGTCGAGAATGTTGATCGTGCCATCGGTCGATTTGCCCAAGGCGATGGGCAGAAGTTTGCGGGGATCGCGAAACTCCGGCGAATCCAGCATGGCGGCAAACGACACCCGTTCGCGGGTGGCGTTGGGAATCTCGATGCCGACGTAGGGCTGACCCGGAACTGGCGCCAGAACCCGCAGGCTCTCGACCCGGAGCTCCATCGCCATGTTGCGGGATAGCTGGCCGACCTGATCGACGCCGATGCCCGGCGCCGGACGGATATCGATGCGTGTGACGCTGGGGCCTTTGATGGCGCTGCTCACCTGGGCGTCGATGCGGAAGCTGTCGAGCACTTCCTGCAGGCGTTCCTTGCGGGCCTTGATCTCGCTTTCATCGAAGGCGACGGGCGGCGGAATCGGCTTGAGGAGATGCATTTCGAGCGGCATCCACGGCGCGATTTCGCTGGGGATTTCAGGGAGAACTTCCTGAACTGCTTTCGCTTCGGATTCCTTGTCAGCGACGGGCAGTTCCGGTTGACGCAGGATCTTGACCGCCATGGCGATCTCGAATTGCTTCAATCTTTCTTCCTGATCCGGCAGGCGAGTGATCGGGCGCAGCGGCTTGCGCGCCTTCCGCAATTCGCGTTCACCGCGAATCGCCTCGAATTTGGCCAGCAAAGCCGGGGTGCGGTCCGGCTTGGCGGGGGCTGGCGGCGGCGGATCGGCAAAGGGCTTGGCGATGGCGATCGCCTTGCGCAGCGGCGTGCCCGGCGGCGGCGGCGTAGAGACCGCTGCGGGCAGCTCTTGGCTTTCTTCTTCGGCATTGCCGAAGAAGGACTTGCCCAGCTTCATCATTTTTCCGAGAACAGATTTTTCTTCAGCCATGGTGGCGCAGCCTTGATTGGGTTGGGAGGTGGCTAGGAATAGAAATGGGAGTTTAAAGGGAACTTGTCATTCACTGGCGTTCTTCCAAGCGGGATTCGATGAGCTGGCGCTCTCGGGGTATGGCAAGAGTTTGCGTTCGTCGCGAAGCGACGGCATGAGTGTAGCCGGGGGTTTCAACCCCCGGTGTGCTTGGCAATGAATTTGGCGTCGCGGCAGCGACGCGGTGACAGATGCGTTCGGAAGGCCCCTTCTGCATCTCCAACGCCTACATGTCATCCTGTCGCGACGCGACGGCGATTTCATCTTGACCCAAACCGGGGGTTGAAACCCCCGGCTACAATCATCCAGTCGCTTCGCGACGAACAAATCGAGCTCAATCGATTCCGGCTCAGAAAAGCCATGCGGGGATTTGAATTCCCTACCCGTCGGGGAGGAAATTGTCAGCGGGCCGGATTGTGCGCCCGCCGGGCGCACAATTGTCAAGTCGGAAGATTTCGTACCCGCCGGGTACGGAATAATAAATCTTTCTGAATAAACAATATAAAGTCTCCGGAAGAGCTGAATGTTTTCGGATGAAAATCCTCCCCCATAGCGCTCAGTCAACCTCTTTGACAGGTCTGTAATGATCTTTTTGCCGTAGGCCGCGCGATCCTCGCCGCCTTGCAGCTCCTGGACGATTTCACGCCCGATCAGCCAGTAGGCCAGCACCATGTTGGAGTTCACCGCCCGGACGACATTGCCTCTCGCCTCTTCCAAGATCGAGACGATGCGGACAAACAGCTCTTCGGGGGACTCCCCGATTTTCACTGGCTTGGTCTTAGGCATGGAGAGATTCCAGCTTTATTTTTCCGAGAACAGATTTTTCTTCAGCCATTTTTTTCTAAGCCTCGTAGTCATTCGCGCCACGCTACCACGCCTGAAGGATTTTGCCTCTGCGGTGAGCATGCTTCCCGACCCTTGGCGATTTTGTCACTTGGAACTACTCTCAAGAAGGCCACGCCAGCACTTCAATCTTCTCACAGGTTTTCCATGCATTCACTCATCCAATCGATTCGTCAGGCGATGAACCGCGCCGTGCTCGGCTGTGAAGCCGAAGTCGAGCTCCTCCTGACCTCGCTGGTGGCCGGCGGGCACACCCTGATCCAAGGGGCGCCGGGTATGGGCAAGACCTCGCTGGCCAAGACCCTGGCGCAGGCGATTGATGGCAAGTTCAAACGGGTGCAGTTCACTCCTGATTTGCTGCCCGCCGACATCCTCGGTTACTCGCTCTACAACCAACGCAGCGGCGACTTCGAATTTCATCCCGGCCCGATCTTCACCAACATCCTGCTGGCCGATGAAATCAACCGCACCACGCCGCGCATTCAAAGCGCCTTGCTTGAGGCCATGAACGAAGCTCAGGTCAGCCTTGACGGCAAGACCCATGTCCTCGGCGCGCCCTTTTTTGTCATCGCCACCCAAAACCACCTCTACTCCAGCGGCACCTTCCCGCTCCCCGACTCGCAGCTCGACCGCTTTCTCCTCTCCTTCGAAATGCAGCGCCCCTCACCGCAGATCCAAGCCGACATCCTCAGCCTGCACCTCAATGGCGGCGGCGAGCCGCGCCCCCAGAATCCCGTCGCCAACATCGCCGACATTCTCCGTGCCCAGCAGCAAGCCGCGCAGGTCAAGATCGCCCCGGATCTGCTGCGCTACATCGCTGCCCTCACCGATCAGACCCATCACCACGAGTTCTTCAACGACGGCATCTCGGCCCGGGGTTCGCTCGCCTTGATGCGCGCCGCCCAGGCCCGCGCCTGGCTCGATCGCCGCGCCGCCGTCTACCCCGATGACATCCAGGCGCTCCTGCCCGCCGTCTTCACGCATCGACTCAGCCTCAAGCACCGCCTGAAAAAAGCCGGGAATTCCGCTGCCGAGCAAGTCCAGGCCCTTGTCGATAGCGTTCCCGTTCCATGACTCTTGAACAGAACCGGGTTGAAAGGTTGAAAGGTTGAAAGGCAAATACATGAACAAAAAGCACAAGAGGCAAAGCAATAATCTGGCTTCAGACTTGATCACTTTTTGCGGCTTCTGCAGCTCGACTTTTCAACCTTCCAACCTTTCAACCTTTCAACTTCAGTTTTTAGAATGACTCGCCTCGCGGCGCCGCAGCTCGGTTTGACTCCTCGGGGCAAGGCGCTTCTCGGGCTCGGCTTGTTGCTGCTGGCCTGTGGCCTGCTCGGACCGGAGCGCCTCCTGACGCAGATGGCGCTGTGCCTGCTTTTTCTCCTCGGCATCTGCGCCTGGCAGGCGCGTCGTAATGTCGCGTCGCTGTCGATCCGCCGCATCGTCCCGGAGCGCCTCTTTTGTGGCGAGGCCTTCCTCTTCATCCTCGAAGTCGGCAACGACAAAAGCTCGCCCAGTTTTGAGCTCTGTCTGGTCGATGAGCTGCTCGATCCCAAGTTCACCCACGGCGAGGATTTGGCCTTGATCCTGGAAGAGGTCCCTGCCCTCGGACGGGCGGCGGTCAAGGGTGTCGCCCTGCTCCGCAATCGCGGCGCCTACTCCGGCTTCAAGTGCCGCTTGAGCAGCTCTTTCCCCTTCGGTCTCTGCCGCTGCGACAGCAGCTTGGTGATCGAGTCGCCGCTCATCGCCTACCCGGAACCGGCCTTGCCGCCAGAGCTCGATGATCTCTTGGCGAATGGACAGGGAGATGGCGACGGCCGCAGCTGGAACAGCAGCCCGGTCGAGTTCAAAGGCCTGCGCGAATTCTCCGCCGGCGACCCGATCAAATGGATCCACTGGCCGCTCTCTGCCCGTCACCAGCGCCTCATCGTGCGGGAATTCGAACCCGCCGCGCCGGAGAAGCTCAGCCTGGTCTTCCACGCCTACCAAGGCCCCGAACAGGCTCAGCCGACCCGACCTGAACTCGCCCTCCGCCTGCTCAGCGGCATCTTCCTCCAGATCCGTGAAAACGGCAGCGAGGCCGAGTTCATCGCCGATTTCAACCAGTGGGAGCCCCTGCCGCTCAACGCCAGCGAAGATGATCTGCATGAAGCGCTCGAAAACCTCGCCCACGCCGCCGTGCATCCCGCCAGGAAAATCGACGACCTGCTGGCGACTCTCGAGGAGCTCCACAGCGATGACCGCCGCGTCATCGTCATCAGCAATGCCCCGGTGAAGTCCTGGCGCCATCTCCTCGGCGATCACCAGAACTTCCTCTGCCTCGATGGACGCGTCTCCATCGCCGAAGCGGTCCGCCACATCGCTGAGCGCCAAATGGAGCTCGCCCGCACCCGCCTCGAACACGCGGAGGAGCTGACATGAATCTCCCCGTCCTCCGTCTCCTGCTGGTTCTGCTTGTTATCGGCGACGCCCTGCTGATTCCCGGCTTCCAGACCTCGCATCGTTTCGGTCTCTTCCTGGTCGCGATCAACCTGCTCTTCCACGCCTCGGCGCTGCTCATCGCGCTGAAGTTCCCAGAGCAATTCGCGAGCTGCAAAATCCCTTTCATCGCCTCCAGCTTGATCAGCCTGGGCTTATTTCTGCACGGACCGGGCGCCGCGGGCTTGGGCTACATTTCCCTAGCTTCTTTCGCCCTTTGCTGGCTTTTGCTGCACCCGCAGCTGCTCAAGAGTTTCCGCCCCGGACTCCTGCTCGCCCTGCTGCTGCCGCTTTTCCTGCCCCTCGCCCTCGCCCAGCTGCTTGAGCCGCAGCTCAGCGCCTTCACTCATTCCGACACCCAGGAGCCAAACGGCGCCAAGACGCAGGAATTCCCCGACCTCAAAACTCAGGCCAAGCCAGGCCCTGGGAAAAACTCGAAGAAAGCTCCGGCCGGCGACGCGGACTCGAGTGTGCTCAGCCTCGACAGTCCCGCTCCCGATCCCGTGCCCGAGTTGATCGCCAGCCTGAAATTCCTTCCGGGAGGCCAACACCCGCCCCATCCGCCCTACTACCTGCGTGAAACCGCCTTCGTCGCCTTCAATGGCCAGAACTGGTACTCGCCCAGTCTCCCCAGCCGCCTCGTTCAGGATGCCACTGACGGCTGGCTCAATCTCGGCCCAGCCAGTGCCCGTTCCCTGCATTACCAAATCACCCTGGTTGAGCGCGATTCGCGACGCCTCCTCGCCTTGCCCGGCCTGAGTCAATTGCGCCTCCCGCAAGTCCGTTTCGACAGCAGCCAGACCTGTTATCTCCCCAGCAAGCCCGAGCCCTGCCTGGTCTACCAAGCCCAATCGATTCAAGTCTTCTACGCCCAGTGCCCGCCCACTACAGTCATCCCCGGCCGGACCGATCCCGCCTACCTCCAGATGCCGCAGGATGGCCTCGTCTATGAAGAGGTCCGCCGCCGCGCCGCCGAGCTCACGACCGGGCTCCGGAGTCCGGCCGAAAAGATCGCCGCCATCCAGTCTTTCTTGCGGAGCAATTACACCTACGAATTGAGTGCCGATCAGCACTCGCTCGAGGAGTTTTTCCTGCGCCGCAAAAAAGGGCACTGCACCCTCTTTGCCAGCACCTGCACCCTCATGCTCCGCAGCCTCAAGATCCCCGCCCGCGTCGCTGTCGGCTACAGCTCGAACCACTACGATGAATCGATCGATTCGTACCAATTCCTCTCCGATCAACGCCACGCCTGGTGCGAAATCTTCCTCGACAAATATGGCTGGGTCACTCTCGATCCGACCCCGGCTTCCGCCATCGTCAACATCGCCAACTCCTCCAATCTGCCCGGCGGCGACTCGGAGAAGGATCCCGACGAAGCCGAAGCGCCTGCCGCCGCCAGCTCCTCGCTGAGCTCGCCCTCAAGCGCCTTGGCCATCCTGCTTTTTCTCGCCGCCATCGCCTTCTTCCTGCGGGTTCCCGCCTTGACCAGACGGCGCCGGGACGCCGCAGCCGAGGGCCAGGATCGCCCCCGTTACGCTCCCTTGACCGAGTTCTACCGGATCTTCTGCCAAACTTTCAGCCAACTCGGAGCGCCGCGCCAGGACTGCGAAACCGGCCGCGACTACCTCCATCGCCTGAAACAACTCGGCCTCGTCGATCAGCAGTTCGACGAACTGATGCGCTACTACTACCAACTCCGCTACGAAGAAAGCCCTGCCGAACTCAGCCGCGAAAAGGCATTTCTCGCCGAGCTCAAGCGCTTCCGTCGTGAGAAGAAACTGAGGTGAACGTGGCTCGACCATCCTTGGTCGAGTGGGGGGCGATTTACCCTATCCCGGCAAAGCCGGAACCAAATTCACCACGAAGTTCGGTAGCGCATAAAGTTTTGGCTCGGGCTTTTTCAGCTCCGAAGGGGCGGCCTGATCTCAGCCCGGGGCGGAGCCGAGGGACGAGGCGCAGCCCCGGGTGAAGAAAAAATGAGCTTCGAGCCCCAGCGGGGCGAGCTGAAACCCCGGGTCGAATTCAAGCTCGGATTGCTCGTCAATGCCGAGGCTTCAAGCCGCCCTTTCAGGGCTCGAATCTCTATCCCTGAAACCTGGGGCTGCGCCTCGTCCCTCGGCTTCACCCCAGGCTAAGATCAGACTGCCCCTTTGGGGCAAGTGAACAAGATCAAATCCTTCATAAATGCGACATCTTTTGTTGCATTTGTGCGGGAGCTGAGCAGGTCCGAGAATTCACCACAGAGGCACAGAGGGCACAGAGATAGAGTTCCTTTTTCTCTGTGCTCTCTGTGTCTCTGTGGTGAAGAATTTGCTGTTCATTTGGCTCCGGCTCTGCCGGGATAGGGTAAAGCACAAGCCTCCAACCTCTCGTTTTTTTCTTAAGTTTCCAATCCCTTGAGCAAGTGCGGAATGATGCGGGTGACAGTGGCGGCGCCGATCACCGCGATGACGAGTTCGCGTCCTGCCGGCAGCAAGGCGAGAAGGTGGTGGGCGTGAGCTTCCCAGTCTTCGCCCTTGAGCACTTCGGCGCTGGGGCCGGTGATCGCGGCGAGACGCTCCATCGGCGGCACCTGGTCGTGCGGAATCCAGGCGGCGAAAGGCGGGGTGTAGAGGACGCGGTCGAAGGCGCGCAGGATCTCGGCGAATTCGGTGCCGTATTTCTCCACTCGCTCGTAGCGGTGCGCCTGGAAGATGGCGAGCACGAAGGCTCCGGGACGGGCCTCGGAAAGAGATTGTACAAAGGCCTTCAGCTCGGTCGGGTGATGGGCGTAATCCTCGATCAGGGTCAGGCCCGGACGCTGCAGGTGAATGGTGGCGCGCCGCTTGACCCCGGGGAAACGCGCCAGCGCGGCTCGAGCAGCACTTTCCTCGACCCCGAGACGTTTGGCGGCGAGCAGGGCGACGCGGGCGTTGAAGCGGTTGTGGCGGCCAAGCTGCGGCACTTCGACACCGATGGCGGCGTCGTGAGGATCGAGCGCGATCGCCTCGGGCAGGCCGGCGGCAGCGGCGTCCGCCATGCCGCCGCGTCCGTAAACCAGCCAGCGCGAGTTGAGGCAGAAGCGGCGGAAGGCGAGGGCGAGGCCGCTGTCGCCGCCGTTCGACCAGGAGTGGTCGTCCTCGGCGTTGAGCAGCAGGCCGATCTCGGGCTGGAGGCAGGCGAGGGTGCCGTCCGACTCATCGGCTTCGGTGACCAGGATGTCGGCGCCTGGGCAATGGCCGGCGGGCTCGAGGCCGATCGGTTCGCCGCCGATGATCCAGCAGGCCGGCACGGCGCATTCCTTCAGGACCCAGGCGATCATCGAGGTGACGCTGGTCTTGCCGTGCGAGCCGCCGATGGCGACGAGGCGGGGGAAATAGCTCGCCAATTCAGCGAGAAATTCGCCGCGTCGGCACTGGCGGATGCCGAGCTCGGAGGCCTTGACGCGCTCGGGATTTTCTGCGCTCACCGCAGAAGAATAGACCAGCAGCTCGGTGCTGGCGGGGACATGCTCGGCTGCGTGGGCGCCGATGCTGATCGCAACGCCGAGGCCGCGCAGCCGGCGGGTGTAGGAACTTTCCTCCAGATCCGAGCCGGAGACGCCGCCGCCCTCGGCGACCAACAGGCGCGCCAGGCCGCTCATGCCGACGCCACCGATGCCGACGAAGTGAACCTTTTTCCAGGGAAAACGAGAGGAAATCTGAAGCATGGGTTTTAGGGGTTTTAGGGGGTGAAAGGGTTTTAGGGGATGAGCGAAATCTTGAATTTTCAAAGCACCATTTTGACGCCGGGGACTTGGGAAAGAGCAAGGCTCATCTCCTCCATGTGGGCGCGATCGTTGAAGATGACGCTGACATTCCAAGTGCGGTACGAGCCGTTGCTGGAGAGGGAGCCGGCGACCGGGTGTTTCGGGCAACCATGGGCGTGCAAAACCGCGCTGATGGGCGCGGCGAGATCGGCACTGGCCAAGCCGATGATCTTGAAGTGCCAGTCGATGGGGAATTTGATTTCGGTCATCTGGGAGTCCCTGATTGCTGTTGCTGACGAAATACATGCGCGAAGGCAAAAAAACAGAGGGATAAGTCCAGCTCGGTGAATTCACTGGCATTTCGCCGAGCCCTGCTTGTCCAGGATAGCGAACACGAGTTAGTTTCCCTCCATGAAGGCATTCAACCGGGGGGCCATTTATGGATGACAGCAAGCCAGATGTTCTCATCATCGATGATGAACCGAGCATCGCCGCGCTCATTGAATTGCTGCTCAACCGCTTGGGGCACAAGGTTCACCGCTGTGGCAACGGGGTCAGCGGCTTGGAATACTGGCAGGCGCACCGCGATTCGATCCGCATCGTCATTCTTGATATCGTCATGCCCCGTCTGGATGGCCTCGGCGTCATCGCCGCACTGCGTTCGCAAGGCGGCAAGATACCCGTTCTGATCATCAGCGCCGTCCCCGATCTCGATGCCCGGCAAAGTCAATATCGTATCTACAGTCCCGTCGATTTCCTCGCCAAACCCTTCGGCCCTCTTGAGTTGCAGTCGAAAGTCAACGCCCTTCTCGGTCTCTGAATCTGTGGAATGACCAACTTGAATTCTCCCCGCCGCCGCTTTAAAAAAGTCTACCTCGAAATCAGCAATGGTTGCAATCTCACTTGCTCCTTCTGCCCGCAGTCGAGCCTGGTCCGTCCTGCCGCCCATATGGACGAAGTTCTGTTCGAAAAAATCGTCACCGAACTGGCCCCCTCAACCCGCCTCTTCTGCCTCCATGTGATGGGCGAACCCTTGCGCCATCCGCAAATTTTGCGCTTTCTCGACATCCTCGCTCAACACGGCGCCGAAGCCGCGATCACCAGCAACGGCACACTGATGAGCCCTGATCACCAGGCCGCCCTGCTGCATCCTGCCGTCCGCCAGGTCAACCTCTCCCTGCAAAGCTTCCGCGGCAGCTTCGGCGAGGACAAAGACGACTCGATCTACCTCGGCCGCATCCTCAGTTTTTGCGATCGCGCCGCGACCGAACGGCCCGAGCTCAATGTCAACTTACGCCTGTGGAACGGCAACGATCCCGCCGCCGTGCTTGAGCTTAACAAGGTCCAACTCGCGACTATCCGCCGTCATTTCTCCCTTGGTCACGAGGCGCTGCAAACGCTCAATCAGCACGGCAATCTTTTGCGGGGACGGCAATTCCTCAACTTGTCGCCACGCTTCGAATGGCCGAGCCTCGATCTGCCTGAGAAGCATCGTACAGGCAGCTGCCGCGGCGGCCGCGACATGCTTGCCATTCTTGCCGACGGCAGGGTCAGTCCTTGCTGCATGGACGCCGAAGGGATCATCGATCTCGGCAACGCCAAAACCAGTTCCTGCGCCGACATCCTCGCCGGTCCCCGCGCCAGCGCATTGATCGACGGCTTCCGCCGCCGCGAGCTCACGGAAGACCTGTGCCGCCGCTGCGAGCATGCCAAGCGCTTCGACTGAGGTTTTGATGACTTGTGATTAAGGCGCCTTCGGCCAGGAAAACATCCGGATCGCGAGCCCGAAACTCAATAAGCCCATGAGCTCGGCAAAGAGAAGATTGAGGAAGAGCAATCCAGGACACAACTCGCCATTGCCACAACCAAAATCATGGGTGTCATAGTTGAATGGCAAATCGAAGCTCTGATCGGTGTTGGCGAGGCTGAGCAAAAGCACAATGCCAAGCAGGAAGATGATGACAAAAGGAGTGATCCGCCCTTCCTTTCGCAGGCGCCGCATCGGCGGCAGAAGCCATCTGCCGGTGCAAGCCGTGGCGATCAGGATTAGGGCCAGAAGGCAAAGGAGATTCAGGATAAGTGTAGATGCATCGAGCCGCCAAACAATGGGAAAACTATAAGCGGTGAGAAATCTTCCGGGGAAGCCATAAAAAGAATAACCGTAGTCACCCCCTTTGATGCAGGAACAAAATAAGAAAGGAATGGCGACGGCCAGTCCGCCAAGCCAGGCCCAAGAGTCGTAAAATGAGGGGAGCAGCAGCCGCCACACTGAGCTCGGTTTTTGCAGCGTTCTGGAACCTGGTTTTTTCATCGGAGTTTCCTTGTCCTCGAGAGTCACGAGTTCTGCACTTTTGAGCTCAAGTTTGTAGTCCCGGCTTCAGCCGGCGAGTTCTTGTTTTGCTGCTGATTGAGCTCAAAACCGGCTAAAGCCGGGACTCCAAACCAGAGAACTCGTGACTTTCGCATCCTTGTCTTCACGAATTGTCAGGTTTTCTTCTCCGGCCGCTTCTGCCGCAGGGGAGTCAGCAGCTTGGCGACTTCATCCATCTTATCCAAGTCGCAGTAGACCCATTCCTTGCCGTCGAAGGCGCGGATTTCGTGACAGCCGAAGCAGAGCTGGATGTCGGTGCAGACGCCATCGTGATAGAAGCGCAGCGACCAGTCGGGATGGAAGCCGCCGCAGCCTTTGGCGCCGCGATGGGCGATAGCCTTGGTGAGGAGCGGATGAATGGCTTGCAGGAGCTTGGCATCGACGGCTTGGGAGGGGGTGTAGAATTTAAAGACATGTTGCACCTCGGTGTCCTTGCGTTTGGCTTCGGCAGCAAGGAGTTCATGCTCCCATGCTGGGTGAGGGAGACCCTCAAAAAGAGTGACCTTATCTGCTTTAGCAAGATTCGCCAAGATGGGCGCAAGCTTTTTGAAGCTGGCTTGGTATTCCTTGCCATGCGTACGCCAGTCGGGAATTTCCAGTCGATTGAACACGGTTTGAGCCTTGGCATCCAGTTCGGCGGCTGGTTTTGTCGCAGCGGGAGCCGGTGCCGGCGTGGGGCTGCCGGAAATCAGGAGGGCGGCAAAGAGGAATTTCAGCATGGGGGATTCTCCGTTTCATCCACGATAATACCTGAGGCTTTCAAAAGCAAGAAATCCAAACAAAGCACAGCCGGCGGGACGCCAGCGATCCAGTAGAAGAACGAAACAAAAACCAACTGGGGCCACCTTGCAGCGACCCCGGTTGCTTCAACTTTAAACTTTAAACCTTAAACTCCAAAACTTTAAACTCTCAAAATTTGGCGTTCGAGGTGTTGCCGTACCGGTGGAAGTTATCGCTCACCGACATGGCGCGCAGGTAGTGGAGGATTTCGAGGCGGCCGAGGGAGTAGACCGGCAGGGTCTGCAGCCAGCAGAAGCTGGAAGCGGCGGCAGTCTGCCAGGTGGCGTCGACCTTGGAGATCAAGCGGAAACGGGCTTTGCTGGAATCGCAAAGCAGCTTCTTGGCTTCGTCATCGCCGCTGACGCTGCGGATGACCACGCCGGGGGAGCGGATCTCGCTCAGCTTGAGGCGAGTGATGTCGGAGCTCGTGGCGACCACTTCCAACGGCGTGCCGCAGATCAGGGCGCAGGCAATCGAGCGGTAGATGTCGACAGCCTTGTCCTCGGGGCGAACCATCAAGAAGACCTTCGAGTAGGGAGCGTAACGCGAGTAGTTGTGCTGACCCGTGACCTTCGAGGGATCCTTGAAGGCCTTGGCGGCAGCGGCGGCTTCGACGTAGGAGGGGATCGCGGCATCGAAGCTCGCGGCGCCCTGGGGGTCCTGGCTGAAGAGCAGGCCGCGCAGCGGTGCCACTTCGGCGGGGATGATGCCGATGGCCTTGGGCAAGGCGCTTTCCTTGACCTTCATGAACTGCACCAGGTAGTTCGGGCCGCCAGCCTGGAGGCCGCGTCCGAAGGCCGAGTTCTTGTAGCCGCCGAAGGGCTGGCGTTGAACGATGGCGCCGGTGATCGAGCGGTTCAGATAGGCGTTGCCGACCTGGGCCTTGCTGACCCAGAGCTCCTGTTCGCGGCGGTCGAGGGTGTGGATACCCCCGGTGAGGCCGAAAGGCGAGGAGCATTGCAGCTCGATGGCGTGCTCAAGGCTGTCGGCGCGGACGAGGCCGAGGACTGGTCCGAAGAATTCGGTGGTGAAGGTGAAGCCGCCGGCTTTGACGCCGAGCTTGATGCCGGGCGACCAGAGGTGCGGGTTGCTGGGATCTTGCTTCGGTTCGAGCAGCCAGGATTCGCCTGCTTCGAGCTTGGTCAGAGCCTGCAGGAGTTTGCCGCAGGGCGGCTTGACCAAGGGGTTGACCTTGGTCGCCGGATCAAGGGCGGAACCGACCTTGAGCGAGCTGGCGGCGTCCTTCAGGGCCTGACGGAATTTCGGGTCGTCGTAGACTGCGGCTTCGAGGATGACGAGGGAGCAGGCGGAGCACTTCTGGCCGCCGTGGCCGAAGGACGAAGCGACGATGTCGGCGATGGCGAGATCGCGGTCGGCGAGGTCGGTGACGATGATCGAGTTCTTGCCGCCGGTTTCCGCCGCGAGGTCGAGGTCGGGGCGCATCTTGAGGAAGAGCTGGGCGGTTTCAGTGGCGCCGGTCAGGATGACGGCGGTGACACGCGGATCTTTGATCAGGCTCGAGCCGTGCGGGTCATCTTCGCAGTTGATGAACTGGACAGCTCCGGCGGGCAGGCCGGCATCGCGCAGGCACTTGAAGGTTTCCCAGCCGGTGAGGCAGGATTCGGGGGCGGGCTTGAAGATGACGCTGTTGCCGGCGGCGAGGGCGGCGAGGACGCCACCAAGTGGGATGGCGCAGGGGAAGTTCCACGGCGGGGTGACGAGGACGACGCCGCGGCCTTCGAGCTCGAGACCGGGGACGCTGCTCCAGTCGCGCAGGCTGCGGGCGTAGTATTCGCAGAAGTCGATGGCTTCCGAGACTTCGACGTCGGCCTCGATCAGGATCTTGCCGGTGTCGAGCATCATGGTTTTGATCAGGTCGCCGCGGCGTTCACGCAGGCTGCGGCCGCAGGCGAGGAGCAATTCGCAGCGTTGTTCGACGCTGGTTTTCGACCATTCGCCGAAACCCTCCTGAGCAGCGCTCAGGGCGGCTTCGATCTCGACCGATTCGGCCAGTTGCACTTGGTAGAAGCTCTGGTTGCGCGACGGGTTGTGGCCGGCGCGGGTCTTGCCGGTCTGGATTTCCTCGCCCTTGATGACGAGAGGGACGCTGACGTCGCGGGCGGAGATGGCGGCTTCGTAGATCTTGCGGGCCCAAGTGCGGTTGGCGGGCAGGGAGAAGTCGGTGTCGGACTCGTTCTGGAAGGGGCCTTTGGCATCGGGGTGGATCGGCGCCTTGGTCCGGTCCTGGGTGCGGCGGGGCTCGTTGGAAATGCTGTCGGCGAGCTTCAGGCCGTCGAGGAAGAAGGCCGTCTGTTTCTTGAAGGTTTCGTTGCCGGCGTGCAGGTCGAAGCTGTGGCGGAGGAAGTTCTCGGCGGCGGTGTTTTCGTCGAGGCGGCGAATCAAGTAGGCGATGGCCGACTGGAACTCGTGGGCTTCGGCGGCGGGGCAATACAACACCATGCCGGAGGCGAGGCCTTGGACGACGGTGCGGATGTGCTCAGCCATGCCTTCCAGCATCTCGAATTGGACGCAGTTACTGATGCCGCGTTCTTCCACCAGAATCAAGGCGTGGGCGAGGTCGAAGAGGTTGTGGCTGGCGATGCCGAGGTTGACCGCGCTGGCGTTGGCTTTCTGGGTCCCGTGCAAGAGCATTTTGCGGTAGCTGGCGTCGGTGTCGATCTTGCGCGAATAAGTCGCCAATTCCCAGCCGCGGGCCGAGGCTTCGAACTGCTCCATCGCCATGTTGGCGCCTTTGACGACGCGGACCTTGATCGGCGCGCCGCCTTTGGCCAT
>JAYTMY010000265.1:0-3610 GCA_043748535.1 Lentisphaeraceae bacterium
TTATCTGCAGCTCGACAAGCTACAGGCCAGCTTGCTGTTCCAGGTCATCTGCAAGCGCTACGATCTCGGCGCGCCGATCATCCTCACCTCCAACAAGCCCTTCACTCAGTGGGGCGAGGTCTTTGCGCACGATCCCGTCCTCGCCGCCGCGACACTCGATCGCCTCTTGCACAAGGCCACCGTGATCAACATCAAAGGCCCTTCCTATCGAATTCGCGACAAGGTCACAGCAGCCAAAGGAGGCGATCAAGTGTCATAAACATCTTGCACCTCGCCCGCGCTTGTGTCATAAACATGCTGGGAGATGGTCAATTCTAGATGAGACAAAACTGATCACTTTTTCGTGAGACTTGACAGTGCCACATTGAGCGCAATCAGGCGCCAACAACTCGATCGGGACGATCGTGCCACATTGAGCGCAGTGAGCGGCCAACAACTTGATCGGAACGATTTTGCCAGATTGCCGCGCTCAAGCGCGAGGATGGAACTGCTTGTGCACTGCTTGCAGCCGCGAGGCGTCGACGTGGGTGTAGATCTGGGTGGTGGCGATGTCGGCGTGGCCGAGCAGCTCTTGGATGACCCTCAGGTCAGCCCCGCGGGCCAGGAGAGCGGAGGCGAAGGAATGCCGCAACATGTGGGGATGAAGATGCTTGCCGATGCCAGCGGTGATCGCGCTTTCCTGGAGGAAGGTCCAGACCCGGCACCGCGTCAGGATCTTGCCGGATTTAGACAGGATCAACTCCGGTGCGCCATGCACATCCAGCACCGGACGCGACTCTTCCAGATAACGCCGCAAGAGCTTTTCCGCCTCGCGGCCGAATGGCACCATGCGCTCCTTCGAGCCCTTGCCGGAAACCCGCAGAAAGGCGCGACGGAAATCAATCCCGTCAAGACGCAGGGTGCACAGCTCGGTGACCCGCAAGCCACAGGAAAACAGCAGTTCAACGGCAAGGTGATTGCGCAGGCCCAGCGGCTGCAAATCATCAAAAGCACGAAGCAGCTGCTCGATTTCCGCCGGACTGAGATGGTCCGGCAAAAGCCGCCATAAACGCGGCGAATCCATCACCGCCGTGACATCAGCCGGGATCAGCTTTTCCTGGGTCATCCAACGCCAAAAGAGACGCAGAGTGACGAGGCGGCGGGCGAGGGTGGCAGTGACCATATTGCGCTCTTGCAGCGACTCGAGATACTCGGTCAACTGGCCACGATCGGCGGCGGCGGCGACGATACCGGCCCGCGCCGCCCAGGCATCGTAGTCACGCAGGTCGGCGAGATAGGCGTCGATAGTCGCCCCGGCCAGGCCGCGATCAAGGATCAGCCAAGCTCGGAAACGCTCGCAAAGTTCGCCAAAATCTTCGTTCATCAGTCATCCCGCTTCGTCATTACTTAATGCTTAATTCTTCAGCTCCCAGCAGCCGCGGATCAGAGGCGACTTCGCGAGGTCGCTGGGCATGGTGTTTTTCACCGCCAAGCCGGGGCAGAGATCGATGCCGGTGACGAGGAAGGCCTCGCGCACAAAAGAGCTGCAGAAAAGGGCCTTCTCGCGCGCCATCGGATTATGCGTCGGCCGCAACTTCGGGTGGCGCATGGCGAGGACTCCGCCGAGGCATTCGCCGAAGCTGTAGCGAATGCGGCGCACCACCAGATCGAGCGCGGCGGCCGAGACCGCATCGGCTTGTTGCTGGCTGAGGCCGAAGTCGAGGATCTGAAGACGGGGGAACTGCGATGGCTGGGCATATTTCGCCAAGCGGTTTTCCTGGACCCCGAGGCGGAGATGGCGGCGGCTGTAGGACAGGTCTGATTCGATCACCCAATGCTGCCCATCGATCCGCTTACCCTGCAGCAGGAAGGCGTGTGACCAGAGACCGGGTTGGTGATCTGGCTCGACGTGGCGCTGAACGAAGCCGATCAGGCGTGAAATCCGGTCCGGACTGCTGGAAAGGCCGATCCGGCCGGCGGCCGCATGGGCGTCAAAAAACTCTTGGTGATTCATCTCGTTTCTCCCGATGGTGAAGATAGTCGGATTCATCAAAAACCACCTGCACTCGGCGTAAAGGATCTTGCCGATGCTAGCTTAATCAAGATCCCTTCAACCTGAGGATTTCTCATGAAAACCCTGTTCATCTCCCTCCTTCTCGCCGCCTTCAGTGCCACTTCCTCGGCCGCCGAGCACCATGCAGAGCCGGCCCCTGGCCCGAAACCCGCGCCGCACCACGATGCGGATCCCGTCGCCCTTGATGAAATCGATGAAAACAACGCCACTCTGAAAGTCGGCAACGCCGCACCGGCGATCAAATTCTCGAAGTTCTACAAGGGCACCGCGATCGCTAAGATCGACCCCACCAAAACCTACATCTTCGAGTGCTGGGCCAGCTGGTGCGGCCCCTGTGTCGGCGCCTTCCCCCACTTGTCGGAAATCGCCAAGAAGACCGAAGGCAAAGTCACCGTCGTCGGGATCAACGTCTGGGAACGCCTGGATGCCGACAAGGTCCAGGCCTTCGTCGATAAACAAGCCGACAAGATGAGCTACAACGTCGCCGGCGACACCGCCGAGGGCTTTTTCGCCGCCCAATGGCTGACCGCCGCCGGTCAAAGCGGCATCCCTTGCGCCTTCGTCGTCGTCAAGGGCAAAATCGCCTGGATCGGCCATCCCAACGAACTGGATAGCGACACGGTTCTGGGCCTCGCTGACGGCACCATCACCGCGGCGCAATTGGCCAAGATGTCGGCAGCTAAAGAAGCCGAGATGAATCTGATCGAACAGGAATTCATGACCAAGATCCAGCCTATGCTAGAAGGCGGCGACACCAAAAATGGTCTCGCCGCGATCAAGAAACTGGCTGAAGCCCACCCCAAGGCCGGGCTGGAAAGCATGATCGACAACCTGCAGACCCAGATCGACGCCCAGGACAATCCCGGCGCCGTCCTCGACAAGATCGCCAAGATGCCCGCCAATGTCGAAGCTGAAGAACTCTTCAAGCTTCTCGGCCCTCTGGTCAGCGCTCCCAAACTACCCACTGAAAGCGCCACCCGTCTGCTGGCTGAAATCGATAGCCGGATCGGCAAGCTCGGCAAGGACATCCCCGCCTCCGCCGATGAAGCCTTCCCCTTCATCATCCTGCGCTTCATGAAAGCTGATGTGCTGGCCAAGGCCGACAAAAAAGACGCCGCGGTGAAACTCCTGAACGAGCTCAAGACCCAGGTCAAGGGCGACACCGCCCAAGCTGCCGTCCCGGCCATCGACGAGCGCCTGCAGGCGCTGCAAGGCGAGACGCCGGCCGAGGCCAAACACGAAGCGAAAAAAGCAGCCACTCCGGAAGTTCATCACTGAGCCGGAGACTGCAAAAACCTGAACTCAGGAGCCGATGATCGGCTCCTTGGTTTTTTCCAGCAGCTTGATGTCGCTGATCACCATCAACTTGTCGGCCGCTTTGCACATGTCGTAGACGGTCAACAGGGCGACGGAAACCGCGGTGAGCGCTTCGATCTCGACCCCGGTGCGCCCGGTGCAGCGCACTTCTGCGCTCACCGCAACGCCGGTGTCGTCGGCTTCGGCGATGACGTGGACGCGGTCGATGAGGAGCGGGTGGCAGAGGGGAATGAGCTCGGC
>JAYTMY010000266.1:0-6305 GCA_043748535.1 Lentisphaeraceae bacterium
GGCGAAGTCAACACCGCCGCCGAACGCGGCCGGGTCCTGATGGATGAACTGCTGAAAGCGATGAAAGGCATCGAGGAATCTTCGACCCAGATTTCGCGGATCATCCGGGTCATCGACGAGATCGCCTTCCAGACCAATCTGCTCGCCCTCAACGCTGCCGTCGAAGCCGCCCGCGCCGGCATCCACGGCAAAGGCTTTGCGGTGGTCGCAGAAGAGGTGCGCAATCTCGCCGCCCGCAGCGCCAATGCCGCCAAGGAAACCACCAACCTGATCGAAGGCTCGGTGAAGAGCGTCCAGCATGGTTCGTTGACGGTCAATCGCACCGCCTCGGCCCTGCAGGAAATCGTCAAATCCTCCGGCCTCAGCGCCACCTTGGTCAAAGCCATCGCCGACGCCTCGGGGCAACAGGCCTTGGCTCTCAGCCAGATCAACACCGGCGTGAACCAACTCGACCAGACGACGCAGCAGAATGCCGCGACCTCCGGCGATTCGGCCACCTTGGCCGAGCGCTTAGCCGAACGCACCGCCAGCTTGCGCCAATTGCTCGGCGAGTTCAAGCTCGCCGCAGCGGAGCAGCAGATGGGATTGAATCAGATCAGCCCGGCACAGCTCGCCAGCCTGCCGCCCCAACAGCTGCTGCTGCTCGCACGCCAGCTCGGATTGATCCGCTGAAGCAAAAAGCCGCCAGTCCCTCGGGACTGGCGGCTCATCGATAAACTGAATCCTAACCATTGACTCCGCGACATGGACAGCTGCGTATTTAGGGTGAAAGTGCAGCACCCAACTCCGGAGTGAATCGATGCCGCCAAAAGTCAAAAAAATCCTCGTCTCCTGCCTGCGCATCAGCATCGCGGTCTATCTCGTCATCCTGATCGGCTTCTTCATCTTCCAGAAGAAGCTAATCTTCAAGCCGACCCCCCTACCAGCCTCGACCCAGTTGACGCCGGCGATTCCCGGCAGCCGCGAATTGAGCTTAAAAACCGCCAGTGGCGGCAATGTCTCCGCCGTCTTCACACCGGCACCAGCCACGGCGGGAAAACCGCGTCGAGTGATTTTGCATTGCCACGGCAATGCCGGCAACATCCTCGACCGCCTTGACTTGATCGCGGATTACCATCGCCACATGTGCTCTTCGCTGGTGCTCGACTGGTGCGGCTACGGCAAAAGCAGCGGCAGCCCGAATGAAGACGAGATCTACGCCGATGCCGAGCTCGGTTTTTCCTGGCTCAAAGAGCAGGGTTGGAAAGAGGACGAAATCATCATTCACGGCACCAGCCTCGGCGGCGGCCCGGCGACCTGGCTGGCCAAGCAGCACCCCGGCTGCGCCGGCTTGATCCTCTCCTGCGCCTTCACCGGAATTGCCGACATGGCGCGAGATCGCTACCCCTTCATTCCCCCTTTCATGTGCACCACCCACTTCGACAACCTCGGACGCATCGCCGAGATCAAAATGCCGCTCTTGATCCTCCACGGCACTCAGGATGCCATCATCCGCTACCAGCACAGCGAACGCCTCTACGCCGCCGCCGTGTCCCCCCGGAAAAAGCTCATTCTGGTGCCGGACACCGGCCACAATGAGCTCGATGACTCAAAGGAATTCTGGCAGGCGTTTAGCTCGTTTGTGTTTGGCGCTGAAATCAAAGAGTGACTGACGCCTCCTGCGACACCGGAGGTCTTGGTCGTGTGCGCTGAGGTAAAAACCGATAATAAACCGAGAGACACATCGTCGCCGAGCATGTCGCCCGCAGCACGGCGTCGCGCTGGGATTGCCCACGAAGCGGCGAGACCACCCAAAATCCGTTCGGATTTTGTGCCTGACGCAGAGTCGGCTCAAACTTTTTCCGCCAATGAGCCCAAGCCGATCCGCCATTTTGGAAGGCCAAGTTGGTGATCAGTTGGATCTGATAGTATTCCGCCAAATCGATGTCGCCCTCCAACAGCCAGTCCGACTTGAGAATCAAATCCTCGCTCTCCTGAGTCAACTTTTTCTTCTCCATCTCATCCATTGGGAAATGCAGTTCAGAATCCAAGGTCCAGCGGAGGGAAATCCCGGCTGCGCACCGACAGGATTCATTGCGCGAGCTGAATCCCGGAGTGTCTCCAGGGATTTCCGCATCGGACCTCTCAAGTGAATTTGGCCAGCCCGCCAGATTCGACTGTTCTAGGTAATTCCCAAGTCGCTTCAATCGGCTGTCCAGCTCACTGACAAGCTCAGGCGGCAAATCACAACAACTCGCCTCGTACCAAGCTTGTCCGATCTCACAAGTCAATACCAGATCATCGGGTTTGCCCTCCGGCCCGAAACCACCATTTTCATGCTGCTCGGACAGCCAAGATGAGATTTCCTGAATGACCAAAAGATTCAGCTCGGACGACATTTTTTTATCCAAGTGCGCAGCACAAGCCAGAGCTCGAAGCCGCAAGCTGCGGGATAAACCCTCGCCGCTGATTTTAACCGGATGAGCAACGAGGTAACGAATCAAATCCGCGACCCTACTGCCATATTTTTCATTAGCCGTCGTCTCACCGCTGCAAAGAAAACAAAGCAGACCGATCGAAGTGCTGCCTATGGGATTCGCATCTCCAAGTGAGCCATCGGGGTTGCGCAGCCATTCATAATCATGTTTCACCGTGATCTGCGTCTTCACTGGCTCAGGCGAAGCTTGCGCAACTTTTGTCGGGGTGGTCTGAGCGCAGGCTGCAACGAACAAGCCAGCAAAAGGCAAGAAGAATGATCTCATAAAATCTCCCGGGTTCACCTTCAAGATAAACCCGAGATCTCCTCGCTGGCAAATTTATTTTGATCCGCCAGTCGCCTCAATCCAAATCCACATACTGCACGACGCAGCCGAGCTCGGCCAGGGTCGGAGCTTCGAGGATGTCGCGACCGCGATAGTTCGCGCCCTTGAGGAAGACCTGGGGACGGATGGCGCGCAGCAGGGAGTCGGCGCGCTCTTCGTCGAAGAGGACGATGTAGTCGACGCAGTCGAACATCTGCAGGAGGCGCAGACGATCGTCTTCGTGCAGCAGCGGCGTCTTGCCGGCGGCGCGTAAAGAGCGATCGGAGTTGACCCCGACGACACGGACGCCGTCGAAGCCGCCAAGGCGTTCGAGGAACTGTATCTGCTCGGTCGACAGGCGGTCGAAATGGCCGTTGGTGAAGTACACCTGGCGTCCGCGGCTGCGGGCGGCGTCGAGGATGGCGCGCAGCTCGGCAGGAGTGCGGATCTTGCGCTGGCCGGATTCCTCGCCGATGACCAATTGGTGCACGATGTCGGCGCGGGAAATGGTCTTCGGCGACTGCTGCGAAATCATGATGCCGGCGGCGGCATTGGCGATCTCCATCAGCTGACGCGGCGGATTGCCGGCGGAGAACATCGCCATGCAGCTGACGACGCTGTCACCAGCGCCGGCGACGTCGTAGACCTGGCGGGGACGGGTGGGAACATGTTCGGTGCGGCCGTCGCGATGGGCCCAGAAAAGCCCTTCGGCGTCGAGGGAGACGAAGGTCCATTCAAGACCAGCTTTGGCGATGATGAGACGGGCGGATTCAGCCGCGTCGTCGAGATTTTTGACCCGGCGGCCGAGCTGCAATTCGGCTTCGGTGCGGTTCGGCTTGAGAGCGGTGAAACCCTGGTAGAGACTCAGGTCCGCGCCTTTGCGGGGATCGCCAATCACCGGTATGCGTCCGGTCTGGGTGGCGAAGGAACGCAGCAGGGCGGGCGTGAGGAAGCCCTTGCCGTAGTCGGAGGCGACGATGGCGTCGTAGTCACCAAAGCGGCTGCTGAGGCCGGAAATTACCTCGTCCTCGACTTCGGCTGAGAGCGGTGCCGAGCTCTCGAAATCGACCCGCAGAAGCTGCTGTCGGCCAGAAGGAAGATCGCTGTCGCGGGCACAGAGGCGCTGCTTGCGAGTGGTCGGACGCGAGGCGTCGCGGAAGAAGATCGGCCGGATGCCGAGCGCTTCGAGCTGGCTGGCGAGGCGGCCACCCCATTCGTCCTGGCCGATGACACAAGCGAGATCGACCTGGGCTCCAAGCTGCGCCAGAACCGAAGCGGTGAAAGCGGCGCCACCGAGCTGGAAACTTTCATCCTCGAAGGCGAGCACCGGGGTCGGCGCTTCCGGCGCGACGCGGCGGACTCCGCCCCAGATGAAGTGATCGAGCATCGCGTCGCCAGCGACGAGGATGCGCGGCGAGCCGAGGCGGCGGACGATTTCTACGCTTTCATGGGAACTCATGGGCGGTGCAGGGGTTGTAGGGGTTGTAGGGGTTGTAGGGGATGGAAGGGTTGTAGGAGTGGCAGCGGCTTTACAGGTGCCAGAGGGTGCAGGGCTGACAAGTTCATGCAGATCCCATTGCCTTCAACCCCTGAAACCCCTGAAACCCTTAAAACCCCTTCCACCCTTATCTCTCGCTCGCCTTGCGCAGTTTCGGCGCCGGCTTGGCCTTGAAATGAGCGGCGTCTTCGAGGGCGAGGTCGACGGCTTTGTCGAGCTGGACGTCGCGGCCGGCGGCGAGGTCGCCAGGCCAGGGCCAGACGATGATGTCGGGGATGGCGCCGTTGAGCTCCTGGTCTTCGCCGGTGTCGCGGCGGTACCAGCCGCGGCCGGGGATGCGCAGATTGCCGGCGCCGAGAACGTTGGCAGCGCCGGTGCTGATGACGCCGCCGGCAGTGGGAACCCCGACGACGCGGCCGCGTTTGAGGACCTGGAAGGCGTGGGTGAAGACTTCCGCGTTGCTGAACGAGTTCTGGTTGCACAGGACGATCACCGGCTTGCTCCAGGTGGCGTAGACGAGGCGGTCGATGGGGTAGCCGAGGCCGCTGCCGCGGGAACGGCAGATGGCGTGGTCGTTGGGACAGAGGACCGAAAGAAGGTGGTCAGTGGTGAAACCGCCGCCGTTTTCACGGACGTCAACGATCAGGGCATCGCGACCTGCGCCTTCCGCAAAAACCTCTTCCTCGAAGCGACGGAATTCGCTCCACATCATCCGCGACACATGCAGATAGCCGATCTTGTCGTCGCTGCGCGCCGCCACCGATTTGCGGTTGTTTTCGATCCATTCCTCGTAGAGCAGAGTACGAATTTTTTTGTAGTTGGTCGGACGCAGGACGACATGGCGTTTCTCCTGGCGGGCATTCTGCACCAGGACATCGACATCGCGCCCTTCGAGGCCATTGAGGATTGAGCTCAGCTCCGTGCTCGGCCCAACTTCTTTGGTGGCGATGCTCAGGATGATGTCGTTGGTGTCGATGCCGGCCTTGACCAGGTCGGCTGGGCCCTTGGGCACGACGCGCTCGACCCGCAGGCCGGGGCCTCCCCAGGTCGAATCGAAGATCAAGCCGAGGTGGGCGGTGATGTTGTCGGGACGCTGCTGCGCCATCAGGCTGTCGTAGAAGTTCGAACGCCAGCCCATGTGCGAGGCGTTGAGCTCGCCGAGCATCATGTTGACGACGCGGTCGAAGCTCGGCTCGTCGGCGGCGGCGCTGGCCATCGGCTCATATTTGTCGAAGATGGCGGCCCAGTCGAGACCCTTCATGGTCTCGTCGTAGAACAGATCGCGCATCAGCCGCCAAGTGCGGGAGAAAACAGAACGGCGGAAGCCCGAAGTGCTGAGATCCTGCAGGAGATTGAAGTTGATCGACGACAATTTCTCCTCCCGCAAGAGCGAGGGCACCCCGTCGACGCTGCAGGCCAGGGCGCCGCAACGCAGCCAGACGGAAGGCCGGACATCCTGCGACAAAACCTGCTTCACCAGCGACTGAGAATCGCCGATTTCCACACACATCAATTGCGAGGGCTGCGGCTTCTTCGCCGTCTCGGCATCGCGGGCATCCATGATGCTGCCCGGAGTGGCGGAGAAATAGAGGCGCTTCGAGTCACCACTCCACACTAGCCGACTTTCCATCATGTTAGGCAAGGCAAAGGTCTGGCGGCGATCCTGAATGCCGTCGAAATCGATCTTGAGCTCGGGGCTCTTGGCGACTTTGACCGAAGCCGGAAGAGCGGTTTTTTCCGGCGCCTTTTCCGGTGTTTTCACTGTCTTTTCGGCCGACTTCTCCGCCGCGCTTTCGGCGCTTTTGGCTGCACGGCCTTTTTTCATCGTCTCAACCGCTTTCTCGAGCAATTTATCGCGGCGGTTGACCTCAAAACGGCTCTTGTCGAGAGCGCAGAGAATGATGTCCGGCTCGCCTTCGTTGCGGCAGCCGACATAGGCCAGCCAGGCACCGTCGGGCGACCAGCGGGGGCTGGAGTCGTCACGGGGATGGCGCGACAGGTTGAGGGGATCGCGGCTGCCGTCGAGA
>JAYTMY010000267.1:0-18044 GCA_043748535.1 Lentisphaeraceae bacterium
AAAAATCCCGCGCGCCACCCGCGCCAGTGTCATAAATAGCCTAGGGGGTGGTCAATTCTAGATGAGACAAAACTGATCACTTTTTCGTGAGACTTGACACCAAGAACAAGCTCGCCCTCATACATGCGCATCACGCGATCGCGACGTGAACCATACGTGCGCGACCTTTTCGGATGGGATCTTGAAAGCGACTACGAAAAACACCTCAAGGATCAGATCGCCGCAAAACCCTGACTATCATCCATTAGCCCCGCAGACACTTGACCTGAGCCGACAGATGGGGGTATTTAAGATTATAAAAATGAGCTTCTTATGGACGTGAAACGTGCAAGTATTTTCAAACGTGCAAGTATTTTCAAACGTGCAAGTATTCAAACGTGCAAGTATTCAAGAGCTGCCGCGGCAAACTAGCCGCGGATCAGCTTACTGCAGGAATGGGTGGGACGGGATGCTTACGGTATGACCGGACGGTTCTCAATGGGTTTTATCCGCTTGTACAACACGTACAAACGAAACTACAATATTCTTATTGTTTGAGTCGGATTCTAACGTGAAATCGAATTTATTACCCAAGGAGCTTGTCGGTTTAAAATCAGAAACAAAGATGGTGTAGGTTCTCAGAAGACCATCCCCCAACAAGGGTTTTGAAATTGTCTTGAGGTTGTTACCGTCAGAGTACTTCAGGTTCAAGGTTCCTGCATACTTATCGAAAACGGTTATTTTAACGGCTAATTTCCCTTTTAATGCCGGCCATTTTTTATCCACATTGAAACCGATTTTTTTGCCTTCTCGAGCGATGTAATCAAAGTACTTATCCTTTGGGACCATCCACATTGGGATGGGTTGTTCGATTTTTACAGCCGGAGTAGTTTCGTAGCCCACGGCATCCCGTTGGTAAAGCCAGCGTTCAAAGTTTTTTACGGCACGGCCTCCTTTTGGGCCATCTTTGTGGTTGACATAGCTTTCTCTTAAAAAACACCACACATCTGGAGCTTCATTGAGTGCTCTTCCTAATTCCTGTCCAACCCAGGCTAGCATTTCAGGCATCAGTGCCTGCTCATGATTGAGCAATTCGTTGCAGCGCATTTGTAACAACCTAATGTTTGCAGTAAAATATCTGTAAGGGAATGACTCTGTAGTTTTCCCAAAACGGAAGTTTGATTTTTCCGTTGCCCAGTCAGGACCGTATTCTTCATTTTCCTCACCATGAAAAAGATTCTTGGCAATTAACGGGTTGGCTTCGTCAATATACAAGTAGTTGTTTTCATCGAGTTTTTGACCTATCTCGTCGTCAGGAATATGATACAAATACATTTCAACAAATCCCCGTCGCACGCCAAATCCCAGGCTCAAACCGTAGTTCGAAGGCCCACCTAGGAAAACCTTTGTCTCCACGCCTTTTGTGATTTTCGCCCAAGCTTCGAGACGCTCTTTAACATGTATTTCAGCATCGTTTTTTTCTGCACTGTCAGCTCCATGGTGCGGCCCTATCCCTTCGTCTCCATAAGAATTAGAGGCATATCCAGCATATAAACCGGCGACTTCGGGCATGTTTGGGATGCCGCTTTTACCAAGAGCGTTCACCAACTTCAAATATCGAGAGTGAAATTCTGGATGAGAAACGGCGTAGTTGGTTACTTTTTTTCCTGCTTCCGTAGGAATACCTAAATTCTTCACCCAATCAGGGGCAAAGATGGTTGCGGAAGAATGGATTCTTACGACAGATTGATAACCCTTTTCATGGGCTAATTTTATATTACTAATTAACGGCTGGAAAGTGAAGACGCCTTCCGTGGGTTCTAGATCCTTCCAATTTATCCAAAAAGCGACTGAAGGTTTACAGGGGAAGTTAGGTGATGTGAGTTTTTTTAAGCGCTTATCGGTGATGCCGGTACGCAGAAGAGTAAAGGTTGATTTTTGGGGTGGCGGAATGAAACTTGGCAGTGACCAATCCCAATTATTGATAACGCTGTCTTGCTCGATCCACACCGCTGCTCTTACTTCATTCATGGGGGTTTGTTGATAGAGACCCCAGTAAGGGTATTTCTCCGTACCGGTGTATTGAGGCACTGAGGAAATGGCTTGACTTTGAGCCGGCACCGCCGCCAAGTAGAGGGCATCCTCAGAGTAGATCTCCTTGAGATGGTTCACGCCGATCGCGTGCTGCCCCATCTTCTTGGCTTTACCCAAGTCCGGCAGCAGCATCGAGGCCATAATGCCGATTATAGCGACGACAACAAGTAGCTCAATCAAGGTAAAACGGCGCATCGTGGCCTCCTAAAAGTGCCTGAGTTTTTTTGTAAGAACTAGCAAACGCGAGAGATGGCTCCCAATTTATCGTTGTTAACATTTTTCAGCGTTCCAGTCGGATGGCGGTTTGTGATCGCCCCGGAAATCGGCGGCAGAAGACTCGTATACAATTCATATCTGCATGGCATGCATAGCGCTGTCGAACCGTGGAAATTCGAAAAATGCCTGCCTTGTTTCGCCAGGGCATCTATATTCGGAGTTCTGGTTGAACCGCCTGTATCCATGCAGTCGATTGAGGCCCAACAGATGTCGGCTCTCATGATGATCAGATAGTTCGCCCGTGTGCGGCTATCTGTGGTGGCGGCATCCTCGACCGGGTTCAGTATTTTTCCGACTTTCTCCGGCACGGGTTTCCTGCCTAATTCATTGCCCTTGTTGTAGGAATTATGGGCAGTGCAATCCACCCACTCATTATTGATGGCCGCTGAACGCTTTCTGGTCTTATCGTGCTTTGACGAGGCTAGCCTAGGAACGAGGGTATTTGTGCCCGCTTTGGGAGTGTCATGTGCATGGATGGATGTCGACAGGAGCAGTGCCATAAAAACGGCTTCGATAGATTCTAAGAACATAACGGGATTCCTTGGTTAAATCGCACTAGGGAAACGGATGGATTGTAATAGAAATGGAAGGCATTGTTTATTTACTTGAGCTGGGCAGCGGCCCGCGTCATTTTGATGGCCGAGTCGGGAGGCAGGCTATTTTTTTCTTCTTTGCTGATCTTGTCTTTGGCCGGACCGTGTGCGAACGAAGCGGGAAATGAAGCTGCCAACCGCGACTTCTGGGCGAGAATTGTTGGGTCTTTTGACGTGACGAGATTAGTCCATTGCATCGGATCACGCTCCATATCGTAGAGCTCCTCCGTTCCATCCTTATAGCGAATAAAATACCAGCGCTCGTCGCGCACGGAGGCGTTGCCTGCGTCCATGACCGTGATGGACGGGTAAGGCCAGGGCAGCTTCGGATCACGCAGTAGCGGAGCGATGCTCCGCCCGTCGATTTCCGGTTTGGCGGGCAAGCCGCACAGGTCAATGAGTGTCGGATAAAGATCGATCAAGTTCACCAAACGGGCGCAGTCCTGCCGCGCTGTCATCCCGGGTACGCGGATGGTCAACGGCAGCCGGGTGGATTCGGCCCAGAGCGTGGCTTTGCGGAAGCGCAGCTTCTCGCCCAGATGCCAGCCGTGGTCGCCCCAGATGACGACAATGGTATTATCCCGGGCTGGACTTTTCTCCAGAGCATCCAACACCTGCCCGACGCAATCATCCGCATGGCTGGAGGCGGCCAGATAGGCCTGCACTGCGCTCTTGAACAAATTCGTGTCCTGCTGTACCCAACGGAAATCCGAGCTAGGCTTGAATTTTGCCTTTCCCTTGGCATCCACTATATCGTCCAGATCATCGATCCGGAACTCCGGGAGCTTGATGTTCTCAAGTGGAAAACGGTCGAAATATTCTTGCGGCACAAAGAAGGGGAGGTGCGGTTTGGAGATTCCCAGAGCGAGGAAGAAGGGTTTCGCCGATGCCTTGGCCAGATGCGCCACCGCCCATTCAGCCGCCTTCCAGTCCTTCGATTGTTCTTTGGATCCCTTCGTCGGACCCCAGGCAAATTCCGCGCCCTCACCATCGCTCGCATCGACCTCACCGCTCTTCGTCGCGCCGAAGGGAGCCGGCTTGCCGTCAATCAGGTTGAGACTTCGGGAGGTCAGATGCTGCGGGTCAACTTGCGAGCCAGGCCCGCCCTCTGAAGGTGCCCACTCATCATACGCCCACTGGCTATTGTCGCCACCATGTGTGTGGAAAATTTTTCCCGTGGACAACGTATGGTATCCGTGCTTGGAAAAATACTCCGGCAGCGTGTAATGATTCTGCACCAGCTCGGAATTGAGCATGTTCTGGCTGTTGCCATAAATCCCGGACCGGTTCGGCATGAAGCCGGAAAGCAAGGCCGAACGCGACGGACAGCAGACCGGCCCGGCGCAATTGGCCTGCTGAAAAACCACCGACCCGCTTTGAGCAAACTTATCCATTCGCGGCGTGGCCGACTTCGCCTGTGGAGCCCCGCCAAAAGCCCCGACCCAGTCGTTCAGATCGTCCACGGCGATGAACAGGACATTGTAAGGCTTGCCGTTGACCTTCTCGACCTTGAGAGGGTCTGTCTTGACGGGTGGAACGGGATCTGGTTGCGTGGCACCGCAGATGGCTGCCAGAGGTACGAGTAGCAGAGAGCTGAGGAGGGCGAGGGTGAGTTTCATTGTCGTATCTCCTGGGTCACGTTAGGCAGAGGGATTTTTTGACTGTCATGTGGGAGTGCAACGAGGAGACCGGTATGTTACACGTTGCCGCTGGTTTTCCGCGAAATGGATCCTGGCATCCATGCACATGTTTCTCATATACACGCGCCAACCGCAAAAACCCTGGGTAAGATAGCCCAAAACGTCAAGAAGCCTTGCGGAGGAAGCTGGCGCGGTCTTCATCGTCCGCCTGCCCCCAGTAGATACAGTTTTCTTTCCGTATCCATGCCCCGCCTGCTGTCCTGCTTCCTATTATTGACCTGCACCGCGGTGGCCAGGGCCGGGGCCGCTGAATACCATGTCGCATTCACCAGTAAGGATACCCATCCCGGCAGTTCCGCCCAAGCCTTCCGGACCAGCGGCAATCGGGGCGGCATCCGTCTTTCCGGTCTCCTGACGGCTCCCGATGCACCAGGCGAGTGGTTCGTGCACGGAGGAAGCCTCTATCTGATGACCGTGGACCGCCGCGACCCGTCGGGCCATCTGGTCAAGATGCGCACCGGCAGTCTGGCGTCCGACCTATCCAGCAGGAACTGGATCGTGCTGAAAGTCCTGACGTGCTACACCGGTTCGGCTCAACTGACCGGCAGCAATTGCGCGATCCGCAACTGTAGCTTCAACCACCACACCCATGAATGGCTCAATAACGGCTACGGCAGGCATGGCGGCCTGGATGTCGGTGGCAGCACCAACCGGGGGGATAGCTGCCTCTTCGACGGCTCCTCGGGCAATGGCGTCAATCTCGCTGGCAGAAAAAATGCCGTGCGCAACTGCGTGGTGCGCAAGGTGAACTATTCCGTCACCTACAGCGCCGTTGTGAACACGACTTAGCCGCCTTGCGTCAAGCTCAACTGGGACACCTCGTTATACCTGCAATGCCGAAGCTCTGGAGCACAAAGCTTCGTTGATCTTTGTCGACTGCCGTGACTTAAATTTTGGTTCCGAGGGTCCCTCAGCACGATGTCCGTTCGTGGCCGCGGTTTTACGGTTTTCCAAAACACTTCGATCTTGAGTTGAACACCGGAGGCCGTCTCTGCCCCTTCCAGTTTGTATGTTTTTATAGATACAAAATACAAATAGCGCTTCGCCATCGCCTCCAAGTCAAAGTGCCATTCACATCGCCATCAAGGGCTTGCTGAAAAGCTCTATCCCGTCCGCTCGCTTTGCTGGAAGCTCCCGCATCGGCCCTTAAGGACCGACACGATGCTGCCATTGACGATGCTTTGACGATGAGGCATCTGCCCGTGGGCGTACTCGAAAGCGTCACGAAACGCCGGGGTACAAGTGGGTGTTCCTCATCTTCTTTCCAGATCACTTCTTGGCCGGCATTTCCAGGATCTGCCCGTCCGCCAGCAGGCGTTCCCGTAATTGCGCATAGGTCACCTGCTGTACCGGCACCTGCTGGGTTATGGCCAGACACGCGGCAGTGGCGGCGCTCTGGCCGAGGACCATAAATACCGGTTCCATGCGGATGCTGCCGTAAGCGATGTGCGACGCGCTCACCGCCACCGGCACCAGTAGGTTGTTCGCCTGTCCCACCTTGGGCACCAGCGAGCCGTAGGCGATGGTGTAGGGCTTGATTTCCACGCCCACGTCACCCTCGTTCTGCACCGTACCCGCCGGAGTGATGTAGCGCTGCACGTTGTGCGAATCGATGGTGTATGACCCCATGCCTACGCTGTCGGGTGTGGGCTTCTTCTTGGTCAACTCGTTCTCGGTCATAACGAAGGCCCCGACCATGCGTCGCGCCTCACGAATGTAGAGCTGGTGCGACCAACCGCCATTGTCTTTAAACTCGTCCTTGGGCAGACCCCAACGGGCCATCTTCACGCGGATGGCCTCGGGCACACGGGGATCGGTCTGGGTGAACCACAATAGCCCCTTCTGGTAATGCTCATGGTCCTTGATAATGGCTTTGCGGCGCTCGTAGCTCGCCTCAGGATAGTCGTAATTAGCGCCGATGTAATCAAAACTGAACGGGCCGTGGTTGTTGGTGTCGGTCTTGCGGTTGGGGATCGGGTCGAACTTCTTGAAGGCATCGTTCCAGCCTGCCTCGAAACAACGCGCCAACAGTTCGTAACGCTTGGCATCATAACCCGGTGGCTCGGTTATGGGGATGCGGTTAGCCTCTAAATCCGTTAGGCACATGCGGAAACAGTAGGCCTGCACGCGCTTGTCGCCGCTGCCGACAGCACCGATTGGTTCGGCGCTTACTCCCGCCACCAAGCCGCTGGCGGGATCGCCGGGAGTCACATAGGGGCTGATGGTCTGTTTGAGCACACCGAAGTGGTGGCTGTGGTGGGATAACAACTGCACGACGTTGTGTTTTTCGTCGTAAACCGCATTGGCCTCACGACCCACGTGGTAATCGACTTTGGCCGCCGCCATCAGATCCCCCTCGTAGGTAGCGTCGATGAACATGCGTCCGGTGAAGGTCTTGCCGCTGAGCATGGTGATGCTGACGATGCGCGCGCCGTCCTTCCGCACACCGCCTGCTCGGTCCAGCCACTCGTCCCGTAGCACCGGGATGCGACACTCCTGTACATAGTCCTCGAAGACCTTCTCGGCGGCGTGCGGCTCGAAGATCCACATGGTCCGCTGGTCGCCGTCGATGGCGGGCGTACCCTGTCCGACATTGCCGTATGCGGACTTCTTTTGCCATGCCCAGGACTTGTCCTGATTGTAGTGCAGCCAGATGCGGTGATAGAAATCCCGCGACAGGCCGCCGATAACCGACTTGTCGCCGGTGTCGGTGAAACCAAGCCCGCCGCTCGACAGGCCGCCAAGATGCTTGTCAGGCCCGACTATCACCACCGAGCGCCCCATCTTCACCGCCTGCACGGCCGCGATGACGCCTGCCGAGGTGCCGCCATAGACGACGACATCGTAATCATTGTCAGCAGACTTGGTCACTGGAACGAGACTGATGAAGACCAAGATGACGAGATGCAGAGAGAAAGAGGGCATGGGGGCTCCTAGGAGGATTTCTGTGTTTTGGTAAAGACAGGAATGCCAAAAAAATGAGAGAAAGTCGTTTGTGGTGTGTAAACTAGTGCTCAGCTCCTGAAGTGACTGCAAGCAGCCGAGTCTACTTGGCGATTTTTTGCGACATAACTCACTCCGTTTGAGCCTTTCAAGCCCTGCCTGATGATTGCGCCTTCTTGACCAATCTGAACCAGTCCGACTTGCTCAAAATAATGAATGACAAATGAATCCAACGATCGAGCCACTGTCGTCCCGGTGGAACGGTAATCCGGGGAGCGAAATTCGATTTCAGTCGACCACACTCGTCTGCTGTCGATGGCAGTCGCCTAGCTCAATGGGGTCGATGCGGTTCTGTTAAGCTCCTTTGGCGCTAAGAGAAAGGTGACAGACAAGTTACGACTCTGCCCTCGGCTTGCAGCCATCGGTGGATTATATTGGCGGAAGCCAACATCAGAAAAGGAGTCTCCATGAACCCGACCCGCAGCCTCGGCCTTCCCGCCTCCTCCGCTTCGCGCGATGACCGCATCCGCTACCTCAACCTCTCCCTCGCCGCCATCGGTCAACCCTGGTTCAACAAAGACGGCTTCCAATCTCTCGGCTTCGCCGGTGACCTCGCTATGTCGCTATCGGAATCCGATGTCGCCGCCACCGCCCCGCTCTGCGCCGTCGACCAGCGCCTGCAGGAATTTCTCGACATCTACCTCGCCGGCGCTCGCCCGAGCCCGAAACTGCCGCACTCGACCTTGATCCTCGATCGCCACGGCCTCGCTCGCGAGCTGTCGCTTCCACCCGATGCCGACGAATACAAAAACGCCTCGCTCAGCTCGCACCGCCTGTTCCAAGGGGTCCTGCACAATCCCGCCGCCGACCGCCGCACGACGCAAGGGGTTTTCCATGTCGCCGAAGGCGGCCTGCCGGTGCCTGCCGACAAGAAATCGGTGCCGCGCGATGTCTTCGCCCGCTTCCTCCACGCCGCTTTCACCGCCGCGCCGCCGGCGCTAATGGAGCTTCCCTACACCGGCACCTGCGGCGACAAGGCCAAGTGTTTCGTCTCGCTCCTCCTGCGTCCCTTGGTGCAGCCGGAAATCCCTGGCGTCCTGCCGCGCCGCACCATGGAAATCCGCTTCTTCGCCCCCGGTGGCCTGGTCTCCAACCTCGACTTCGTCGAATCAATCTTCGGCAACGCCGGCAACCCCGCCCACCTCGCCAATGACGCCGCCCTCGATCCGGAACACTGGAGCGGCCACACCGGCTGCGTCATCCTCGCGCCGCACCTGCAGAAAATGACCAAGAAGGAACTCGGCCTGCCGCAGACCAGCCAAGCCACCGAACGGCAGAAACGCGACGGCATGTGCTGGAGCTCCGAAGACGAGCTCTACAACGACGGCCAGGCTTTCAAAATCTGCGCCCGCGACGAACGCGGCGTCATCGTCACCATCATCACCGACAACTACTACGGCTACTGCAAAAAAGAGGTCAAGACCCAGATCTCCTACGCCGCCAACCTCCTCGGCCTGTGCGAAGAAGAACACGCCGGCGGCGCCCTCGCCTTCTCTTCCTGGGCCGAAGGACAAACCTTCCGCCTCGCCAATGAATTCCGCCTCAGCCACGCCGACACCAATTTCCGCCACTGCCTCGGCGACAAGGCGGAGTTCTTCCCCGAAGGCCACGGCCGCGATCTGCGCTTCCCGCAAATCTGGTACGTCCCCGCCGAAGCCCAGGCCGATGTCCCCAGCCTCAGCGTCTCCTGGCCGCTCGCCAAGGACAAGACCTTCTCGCTCAAGCTCATTCCCGGACGCCAGTACGTCTACCCCTCGGGTTACAAACTGTCCCTCGAACGCCACCCCGTCGCCCCCTCCTGGCGCCTCGTCGGGGTCAACGCCGAAGGCACCGTCACCCACAAGCCCAGCACCGTCTCCGGCGGCGGCAAATCGGAAATCGCCAAGTCCCTCTACGACGCCATCCGCCATGGGCCGCTCTACATCGAAGACTTCGATGCCGACATGGCCCTGGTCGACAAGGTGATCAACAGCGACATCTTCGCCCGCCGCTACATCAGCCCTCCCCTGCCTCTCAAGGGCTATTCGCGCCCCGTCCTGTCGCCGGAGCGCAGCCTCGGCTCGGTGATCAAGATGCTCACCCCCTCGACCCAGTTCAGCGACGAATACAACAAATGGCTGAAGACCATTCCGCACCGCATCAAGGCGCTCGTCTTCATCATCAAACGCTTCCATCAGCCCGACTGGGGCGCCAACTGGCAACGCTTCTTCTCGGTCCTCACCGTCAACGGCGAATCGGGCCATGAACTGATGTACCAAGGACGCAAACTGGTCGGCGAATACCTTCGCGTCGGCACCGACACCGGCAACGGCTCGTGGCGCACCTTCAAGCTCCGCCAGAACTTCCTTCCTGCCGCCAAGATCCAGCTCGAAGACGACATCACCGCTTCCGCCGTGGTCCCGGCCAGCGCCGTCGCCGGCCTGCCCGCCACCGCCCGCCGCGACCGCTCGCTCAAATTCGTCGAAAACTGCGAACACCGCTTCTTCCAACGCCCCGATGACGCGGTGGTCCGCGGCTACGACAAACAAGCCGAAATCGACCTCTCGTCGCAAGGCCTCTTCTGCTCCAATTTCCAGCCGCTTAGCCGCGAAGATGCCGAGGAAATGGTCGATGACGCCATCTCCTTCGAAGAGTACAGCCAGCCGGTGCGCGAGCTGCTGAAATCCTTCCTCGCCGACCCCAAATCGAGCCAGGTCGTGGTCTCTTCCCACGCTCGTATCGTCGATGGCGGCAAACGGTCGAAAAACCCGCGCTACCTGCAGGTTCGTCCAGATCATCTCAACGCCATGCCGGCCTATCTTGCCGAAGTCGGATCGCGCCTCTTCCGCCAGATCCCCGCCGGTGCCCCGGTGCCGCAACCGGTCGGCGCCGTCCTGCCCGGACGCCGCAACAACCCGCCCGAAAAAGGCATCCGCTCGCTCGCCGTCTACGGCCCCCTGCACTGGCAGGAGCTGCCCGAGCTGTTCATGGACTTCATCAGCTCGCTCACCGGCAAGTCGCCCTCGACCACCGGCGCCGGCTCGGAAGGCGCCCTCACCAAAGGCCCCTTCAACGCACTCGTCGCCACCACTGACCTCAACAACTGCCTGCTCGGCTACATCCTCTGCGGCTTCGACGGCTGGAGCTCCGCCGCCGGTTCGATCGGCCATCGCTACAAGGTCGAACACGACGTCTCGCTGCTCGTTCCCGAGATCTTCTGCCGCCTCAGCCCCTCCGAACGCGACCCGCAACGCCTGATCGCCGAAAGCTGCCTCGAGAAGCTCGATGACTTCCAATACGAAGGCCGCTTGATCCCCGCCTCGCGCCTCGGTTGGCGCATCACCGCCGAGTTCTCCAACCACTACCTCGGCCGCATCTTCGACTCTCCCGACATCGTCTTCCCCGACGACATGCTCCGCCCCGAACAGCAGTCGCTCGCCGAGTTTGTCGACGGCATCGAAAACATCGCCGAGGCCCACCGCCGCGTCGCCCTCGAGTACTTCGAGACCAACGCCGTCGAAGCCGCCATCCCGCCCCTGCAGGCCCTGCTCCACATCATGGCGCACGGCCAATGGAAAGGCCACGGCCTCCACTCCCCGGAAGTCCGCGACCTGTTCAAGCTCGACTACGTCCTGAGCAGCGACTGGTACCAAGCCCGTCTCGATCGCAAGGCCCAGATCGACCGTGAATATTGCCAGAAGGTCTTCGTCCGCCTCGCCCGTCTTCGCGAGGACCGCCGCGACACCCTCCGTCCCGAGATCCGCAGCCGCCTCGAAGCCCAGCAGGCCTGGCTCCTCACCGAGCTCTCCCGCGTCAGCGCCAAGGACTACCCAGAATCGCTCAGAGGCACCATCGGAGCGGATCTGCTGTGCAGAAAATGAGCGACGTGCTCCGGTCACAAGGTCTTGGGTCACTGAGTCAGGTTTTTGACTCAGTGACTCAGAGAGGCAATGACAAGGAGCGAAAATGACCAAACGCAAAATTCATATGCAGGCCGGTAGCCGTGGCGTTTTTGCTCAAGTCACAGTTACATCTCGACCGATGGAGAGCCAATCGCCCCAGGTTTTGATCAGTGATCACGCTTTCGATTATTTGATCGAGAGCCACGGAGAAAAAACGTGGTTCCCTTCAAGCGATTGCTTTCTGAGATCAGCCAGCGAAGCGGGCGCTCACTTGGCTCTTAAAGATCTGTCCATCAGTCATCTTCAGATCGTGATTGAGAGTATTTACTTCCATCTTGTAGATGCAACGCGCAGCGGATTCGCACTGGCTGCTTACGAAGCTACTTATGAGGAATTGTCGGGGATGCGGCGCATCAAGACAGATATGATCTGTGCTCATGATCTGGAAGCTATCGAAGCTCGACTGGATTCAAAATGACCACATTCCGCCAACAGCTCATCGCCGAGATCAGCTCCGTCTGGCATTCCACTACCATGTGTCTAAGTGGGCTTTGGATTGCTGAATACGCAGAGCTTCCTGCAGACGCCGATTCGCTAGTTTCTGAACCCATTGATGCTTGGTTCCTTGATGATCGGGGACTTCGCCATCTTGGTTATTGGTCTTATCAACGCATGCGATGCGCCCGAAAGGGCTTGGCCTGGCATTCTGGTACGCCTCCTTATCCGCAAATCCTGTCCTTCGACATAGGCTTTGCAGCATTTGCCCCTGTGGTCCAAATCGTTTTTATGGGGAATGGATTTTGGGGAAACGCTATGGGGAAGCCTATCATTTTCAATTGATAGAAGGGCATATTGTAAGGTCAGGCCGCCTTTGGTTGAGCTAACTCATAGAAAAGCGGGCTGAGTCTTCACTCAGCCCGTTTTCATTGATCTTCCGGAACAGCCTTCAGGTCTGCGCGACTTTCTCCTTGCGGAAGCTGGAGCCGAGGGCGACCAAGAGGACGAGGGTGTTGCAGACGACGACGGGCATCGCGTGCATGAGTAGGCCATAGATCAGCCAGAGACCGGCGCCTAAGGCTTGGACGTAGCGGAGACGACGCGAGTCGAAGAAGTAGGAGCCGATGAAGACGGCGGTGGCAATCCAGCCGATGATTTCGGTGCTCATTGTGCGATGGCCTCAAGTTTGATGTTGTGGAGAGGAGTGGGTTTTCTTCGGGTTTGAAGTGGGGATGAGCTCGGCGACCGATTCGACCACGAGGTGCGGACGATAAGGGCACTTCTCAATGTCTTCGCGGGCGGTGGCTCCCGTTAAGACCGAGATCGTCTCATAGCCGCCGAGACCGAAGGTGACCTCTTCAAGCATGGCGATGACGGCGCCGGTGCCGACTTTGATCCAAGCTCAAAATGGGGATACTATCAAGTGTTCTGAAATTGCTCCCGGAAAACATTTGGTTTTGAAACCGATAAGGGAGTATCTTTGAATGGGAGCCGCGTTCAGCGTCTGCCGCAAAATGGGAGGCCGAGCCATGTCCAGGATTCACCGGATGAGCCCCGAACAGCTAAAAATGGCAGAGGAGCTGCTGTTCTCAGAGCGCCGCGCCAATGGTTTCGCGAAGGAGATGTTTCTCGGTCGCTTCGCCGCCGATTTAGCCTTGCCATGGGGCGGGCCGCCGGCAGATGAGGAGGAGCGGCTCGAATCCTTGCTGCATGAGCTGCGCACCTTCCTCAAATATCGCCTGGATCCCGATCGTATCGACCGCGAGGCGGAAATTCCCCGCGACGTCATCCTCGGGCTCGGCGAACTGGGGGTTTTAGGCATGACGGTACCGGTGGAGTACGGCGGCGGCGGTTACTCCGTTCATGCCTATGTCCGCGTCATGCAGGAAATTGCGGCCCGCTGCGGCTCGACCGGGGTTTTCGTCAACGCGCACCAGTCGATCGGTTTACGCACCCTGCTCATCTACGGCAATGCCGAGCAGAAGAGCCGGCTCCTGCCTGATCTTTGCGCTGGCCGCAAGATTGCAGCTTTCGCCTTGACCGAGCCCGAGGCCGGCTCGGATGTCGCCAATGTCCAGACCCGGGCGGTTTACGATGCGGCCACCGATGAATATGTGATCAACGGCCAGAAGCGCTGGATCACCAACGGCGGCATTGCCGATTGCCTGACGGTAATGGCCAAGACCGAGGTCGACACTGCCAATGGCAAGGAATGGAAGATCAGCGCTTTCCTCGTCGAAGCCCCTTGCAAAGGCCTGGTGATCCTTGACAAACGGATGGAGAAAACCGGCATTCGCGGCACGTGGACGGCGAAGATGGAATTCCATGACCTGCGGGTCCCTGCCAAAAACCTTCTCGGCAAAAAAGGCGCTGGCCTCTCGATTCCACTCAATGTCTTGAATTTCGGCCGCATCACCTTCGGCGCCTGTTGCACCGGGGCAGCCCGTTACTGTCTCCAACAAGCCCTTGAGCACGCCCGCAGCCGAGTGCAGTTCGGCCGGCCACTCGGCGGCTTCGGCATGATCAAGGCGAAAATCGCCCGCATCGCGGCCAAGCTGCAAGCCATGGAGGCCGCGACTCAGCTCTGCGCCACCCTCTTCGACCGCGGCCACGACGTCATGCTCGAATCCGCGATGGTCAAGGTCTACACCAGCGAAGCCCTGTGGGACATCGTCAACGAAACGATTCAGATTCATGGCGGCAAGGCGTTTTTCTGCGATCAGCCCTTTGAGCGGATGATGCGCGATGCCCGTCTCAACTCGATCGGCGAAGGGGCCAATGAGGTCTTGCGCAACTTTATCGGCCTCGTCGGGGTTCGCGATCTGGCTCTGCAGCTGCAGGCCTTGCATCATGAGGCAACTCATTTCGCCCTTGGAAAACTATTCGCCCATGGGGCCAAAGTGGTGGCGGAAATGGTCTCGGTGCCGAGCCTGCCCCTCGGCATTCCCGGCATGCAAGAACAGCTCGCTCGCTTCGCCCAGAAATTCCAGCGTCTGCACTGGGAGGCAGCCAAGACCTTGGCGCGTTACCAGGAGGATGTGGTCGAGGAGCAGCTGGCGGTGGACCGCCTGGCGGCGATGGCGATCTCCCTCTACACCGGCCTGGCAGTCCTCTGTCGACTCGACTCACGCTACCGCGAGGGCTCGATGGAGGCCGATGAATTCCACGGTGAACGCCTTGCGGCGATTCATTATCTTGATCTTGCCAGCCTTGAGTTCGATCGTGCCGCTGCCGAACTCCAGAACAATCATGACGATCAGGTTTATGCTCTGTCAGACTGGTTAACCGGGGTTTGACAGGCGGATACTGAATTAAATTCACGAAAGCGCTTGCCGCCTGCCACTTTGGTATGGTATACTAGTGCGTGGCCTTACCTCAAAAAAACTCAGGAGACTGACATGAGCTTTTCATCTGTCGCAGATCTAAAACTCCCCCAAGCCGAATTCAAATCCGGCGAGAATGTGATCGAGGAAGGCGTCCTAGGTAAGAACATCTACATCCTCCAGTCAGGCTCGGTTGCGGTCTCTCGCGCCGGTCAGGAAATCTGCAAGCTCGACAATCACGGCGCCGTCCTTGGCGAAGTCAGCATTCTCACCGGTAGTCCCACCATCGCGCAAGTGACGGCGACTTCCGACTGCGTCTTCCTGGTGATCGAGAATGCGGCTGAAGCCCTGCAGCGTGAACCGGAACTGGCTTTCCACATCGCCCGCATCTTGGCGCAACGCTTGGCGCAGACCACCGGCCTGATGATTGAGATGCGCGGCAAGCTCGACTCGAGCCAGGAAAAATCTTTCGGCAGTCGCTTCTATCGCTTCATGGAAGTCACCAATGACTTCTTTGACCGCGACGCACTGCACCCCTTCAAAAAGAAATAAACGGCGGATTTGAATGTCAGCGCATCTGGAAATACGTCATCACGACGGCCGAACCGAGAGCATGCCATGTCCTTTGGTGCTCACCATCGGACGTGACCGCTCCAATGGTTTGTGGATTCCCGATCCGCTGTCCTCCCGCAGCCATGCCATCATCCGCGCCATCGGCAAGGATTATTACGTTCTCGACTCGGGATCACGCAATGGCGTCTTCCTCAATTCCCGCCGCATCAGCGCTCCGGTCCAATTGAAACCGAACGATCGCGTCGTCATCGGTGAGACCCAGATCAACTTCATTCAGCCAGTGGCCATGGATGAAACGGTTAACAACAACGTCTCGACCAAGGCGGGAACCAACTTCGCCGAGACCATGCATTATGTCCGCGCCGACATCCGCTCAGTCGTCATTTTGGTTTCGGATATCCGCGGCTTCACCGCTTTGTCCGAATCGATTCCTATCGACCTTCTCACCAAAGTGATGAGCTATTGGTTTCAGGCAGTGCAGGAAACGGTTGAACGCAATTGCGGTGTTGTCGATAAGTTCATCGGCGACTGCGTCTTGGCCAAATGGGAAGTCGATCGCAATGATGCCAGCGCTGCCATCGCCGCCCTTCGGACTGCGCTTGAGCTGGATATCTTGACCCGGGGCATGACGCAGCGCTTCCCTGAATTGAACCGCGAACTTCACATCGGCGTCGGCCTGAACAAAGGCGATGCCGCTGTCGGCATCGGTGCCGACAACACCATTCTGGGGGATGTCGTCAACACCGCTTTCCGCCTCGAAAGCTCAACCAAAGATCTCGGTTGTGACTTGGTGATGAATGCCCCGTTCAGCATTCTCCTGCCGCCGGAATCACCCTTGGGGGGGCGCCATCAGATCGCCGTCAAAGGCAAGGTCGAACAGCTCCAAGTCACCGCCTGCACCTTTGCCGAAGTGCAGAAGTTTTTCGCCGAGATCGGTGGAACTAATTGACCTGAAATTGATCCTATAGGGATGGTTTCTTTCGATCCATTTCCATTCATCCCATCAGGAGTTTCTCAATGATTATTGCATCTAGCCTGTGGTCGGCTGTCGGCCCCTTCCATATCCTCCTTCTCCACCTCCCCATCGGCGTCTTCTCGGCCATCGCCTTGATCGAATCCCTGGCCTTCTTTTCCGAGAAGGCGCGCAAGGCCAGAGAAGCTCTCCCGATTCTGTACGCCTTTGGCGCCGTGACGGCGGTGGTCTCGGTGATCACTGGATTGAGCTTGATGGGCGACAAACACTCGGACGACATGCTGCTGCATCGCAACTTCGGCATTGTCACCGCCATTGTCGCCTGTGTCGCCGCGGGACTCTCCTGGAAAAATGCCGCCAGACCGGTGCAGCTTGGGGTTCTCGGCCTCCTTCTCGCAGCCATGGGCGCTACCGGCCACCTCGGCGGCGGTATGTCTCACGGAGACAACTTCCTCACGGAGAAACTTCCCGAGCCGCTGAAATCCTGGCTGCAGCCGGCAGATGCGCCGCCGAGCCAGCCACACACGCACACCGATGTCCTGCCGCTCAGTCCCGTTCCCAGCAACATTGCTCCCGGTGGCGCTAAACCGGCCTTCCAGACGCTCATCCTGCCAATTTTTAAAAAGTCCTGCACCGAGTGCCACGGCGCCGAAAAAGTCAAAGGCAAACTTCGCCTCGACTCTTACGCCGCCGCCATCAAGGGCGGTGAAGCCGGCAACACCTTTGTCGCCCGCGATCTGGAGAAATCCCTCGGCTGGGAAGCGCTCAACATGAGCCTCGATGATGAGGATGTGATGCCGCCGAAAAAAGCCAAATGTCCGCGCCCTGATGAGAAGGATTTGGCGCGCATCAAATGGTGGATTGAAAACGGCCTGCCGGATCAACAAGATCTCTCCGGCTTCACTGCAGTACCCTGAAATCGAAAAAACCCGAAGTGATTCGGGTTTTCTCCTTTCTCGGGGAGATCACTAAGCAAGACACGGACGGCTTTTGCGCACGTCCGTGTCAGCTCAAGCTCAGCCCTTGGCTTTCACCAGCTCGGCCGCTTTGGCGAGAGCCGCAGGGATGCCTGCGGGGTTCTTGCCGCCAGCCTGGGCGAACTTGGGGGCGCCGCCGCCGCCACCTTGCACTTCTTTGGCGGCAATGCCGATGATCTCGCCGGCCTTGATGGTGCCGAGAAGGTCGTCGGAAACCGCAACCACGAGGGAGACCTTGCCCTCGGTCTCGCAGGCGATGACGACAACGCCGCTGCCGATCTTCTGGCGCAGCATGTGGCCGAGGCTAGCCAAACCAGCGGCGTCGACATCGTCGACTTTCGCGGTCAAGAGCTTGAAGGCGCCACAGGAAATGGCTTGGGCGAGATAGCCGTCGGCGCTGGCAGCGATGAGCTTGTTTTTAAGCTCGTCGTTCTCTTTCTGCAGAGCCTTGATCTGGTCGAGGGCCTTCTGGACGCGGTCGACGACGTCGGCCGACTTGCACTTGAAGGCGCCGGCGAGCTCGGCGACGAGAGCGGCGTCTTTTGCGGCTTCCGCAATCGCGGCAGTACCGGTCACCGCTTCGATGCGGCGAACACCGGCGGCGAGGGAGCCTTCCGACATGAAGCGGAAGCTGCCGATGTCGCCAGTGGCGCTGACGTGGGTGCCGCCGCAGAG
>JAYTMY010000268.1:0-4938 GCA_043748535.1 Lentisphaeraceae bacterium
CAAGGGCTTCTCAACGGCGCCGTGCGGCGGGTCAGGAAGTCTGAACCTTGAGATCTGCGCCTGTCGCAAACCGATGCTCGCGTCGCCGTTCCTGTCGCGGAAGTTCCAGCCGCAGTCGCTACGCGGACTGCCGCGCTCCAGACTTTATGAGCTCCTCACTGGGTTCGTCGGCATCCTGCCGGCTGTGCTACTGCTGAGACTCAGCCGCGCTCCCCCGCCACCCAGCGGCCGACCAAGGGGCGCAGGCCGAGGTTGGAAACCAGTTCGGCCGGACGCCGGATCGACCAGAGCGCCAGATCGGCGCGCAGGCCAGGGGCGAGACGGCCGCAATCCAACAGGCCGAGGGCGCCGGCGGCGTGACGGGTCAGGCCGCTCAAGGCCTCTTGCGGGGTGAGGCGAAACAAGGTGCTGGCGAGATTGGCGGCGAGAAGGACGGAGTTGAGCGGCGACGAACCGGGATTGTTGTCGGTGGACACCGCCATCGGCACGCCGGCGCGACGCAGGGCCTCAATCGGCGGCAGACGGGTCTCGCGCAGGGTGTAGAAAGCGCCGGGAAGAATCACTGCAACCGTGCCGGCCGCGGCCATCGCCGCGATCCCTTCGTCGCTGAGCCATTCGAGATGGTCGGCGGAGAGCCCGTGGAAGCGCGCGGCGAGCGCGGATCCTCCTTGATCGCTGAGCTGTTCAGCGTGGATCTTCACCGGCAGGCCGAGAGCGGTGGCGGCGACGAAAAGCCGCTCGACTTGCGGCGCACTGAAGGCGATGTTTTCGCAGAAGGCATCGACGGCATCGACCAGACCCTCGGCAAAAAGGACGGGTAGCATTTCGTCGATGACGAGGTCGAGATAGGCATCGGCGCGGCCGCTGAATTCCGGCGGCACCGCATGGGCGCCGAGGAAAGTGGTACGCACCCGCACCGGCCGGATCTGGCCGAGACGGCGGGCGACGCGCAGCATCTTGCGCTCCGACGCGAGATCGAGGCCGTAGCCGGATTTGATCTCGACCGTGGTGACGCCGTCGGCGAGCAGAGCGTCGAGCCGCGGCAGGCTGGCCTCGAGCAGCTCGTCTTCGCTGGCGGCGCGGGTCGCCTTGACGGTGCTCAGGATGCCGCCGCCGCGCCGTGCGATATCGGCATAGCTCTCGCCGTTGAGGCGGGCCTCGAATTCATCGGCGCGGCTGCCGGCGTAGACCAGGTGGGTGTGGCAATCGATCAGGCCAGGGGTCAGCCAAGCACCACCGCCGTCCTGGCGCGGCAGATCGAGGACTTCTGGCGGCGCATCGACCAGACTGCCGAGCCAGAGGATTTTGCCATCTTTCCAAGCGAGGGCATCGCCCGGGATTTCGCCGTAGCCGGGGCCATCAAAAGTGGCGAGTCGAATGTTGTGGAGAAGCATGGCGTGGAAGGGTTTTAGGGGTTGGAAGGGTTTTAGGGGTTGGTGGGGGTGGAAGGGTTTTAGGGGTGGAAGGCTTCCGCAGGTCTTGGGTCACTGCGTCCCGAGTTTTGCTTCAGCGCAATTCATTCCAGGCGGCAGTGCCGTATTTTTCGGCTTCGAGTTTCTCAATCCGGGCGGAGAAATCGGCATCGGGTTGCCAGAGATCGAAATCCATCTTCAGGTTCTGGGCGAAGCCGGAGGGCAGGAGGCGGCGGAGCATGGTCGCGTCGAGGGGCTGGACCAGTTCGATGCTGCCTTGATGGAGAAAGCCCTCGCGTTTGCGGCGCTGCGCTGCGCCGGCGATTTTCCCCTGTTGCGACACCAGGTCGTAACGGGTGGGAGTGTGAAAGCAGACCATGCTGGCGCGGTCGACCCAACGGGGAATCTCTTCTTGAGTCATTTCCGAGGCGAAATCGGCGAGGGCCAGAGAAGCGCTGACGGCGCCGTTGAGGATGGCGTAGCTTTCGACCGGCTCGGTGTCGCGATAGATCGGGTGCTCGGGTGGCAAGACCAGAGTGTAAGTGAACTGGCTGTCGTGGAAGACGACGCCGCCGCCGGTGATGCGCCGGATGATGGCACCGCGATCTTGCGGCACTTTAGCGAGGTGTTGGACATAGCCGATGCTGATCGCCGGGCGATCCCATTCGTAGAGGCGAAGCAAGGGGCGAGCAAGCTCACTGGCGGCAAGCAGCAAGGCTTCATCGGCCGCCATGTTGTAGGCCGGGGAATGACAGCCGTCCTGCCACAACCAAGCTTTTTCGCCGCCACTCATGGATTTCTCTTTTCGACGACGACACGGTTGCCTTCGACTTCGACGACACGGATGAGCTCGCCTTTGCTGAGCATATCGCCGCGGGTGACGACATCGTAGATCTGGCCGTCGATATCGGCAGTGCCGACCGGGCGGAGATCGGTGACGGCTGCACCGGTGAGGCCGAGGAGGAGGCGTTCCGGCAGGCCGCCCTGGACCAGAGAAGGCGCATGCGGCCGGGGCTTTTCATCGAGCACCATACGGCGGTAGAAGGGCAGTTTCGGCAGCAGCCAGGCGAGAGCGAAGGAGCCGCCGATGGTGACGAAACCGGTGACCGTGACCTGACGGATGCCGAAGCTGATCGAGCTTTGCAGGGCGGCGCTGCGCAGAGCCTTTTCCGACTCCGGCGGCAGGTGCGAGAAATCCATGAACGACAGCATCATGCCGACGAAGACCAGAAGGCAGCCACAAAGCCCCGGAATGATGACGCCGGGAAGCACAAAAATCTCCACGGCGACGAGGGCCCAGCCGGCGGCGATCAGGCCGACATCCAAGCCGTCGACCAAGCCGAGCTGATATTGCAGCCAAAGACTGAAGCCCATGAAGGCCAAGCCGATGCTGCCGGGGATGCCGAAGCCGACGGTTTTGACTTCGATGACCAGAGCGATAAACGCCAAGGCCCAAACCAGGGGCAGGAAAGGCAGGAGGCTGCGGGCGAGATCCGGCGCCGGGCCTTCTTCATAACGCTCGACGCGGGCCAGCGGCAGCCCAAGCGCGGCGGCGACTTCATCGACGCTTTTCACCGTCGCTTCACAGAGACTGGGATTGCCGAGTTCGAGAGAACAGGCATCGAGGGCTTTAAAGACTCGCGGATTGCCATCGCTTTTGCCCTTCAGCAGGGCCCGCGGATCGGCGAGGGCTTCAGCCAGGGCGGGGTCATGGCCGTATTCCAGAGCCGCGTCGAGACAGGATTTGCGCCAGGCCTGGCGCAGGCTTTCTTTTTCGCCGGGGTCCAAGGAGGCGGCTTCGAGGCCGGCGAGGATGCCGGGACCGGGACCGCCGATGTTGCCCCTTTCAAAAATATAGAGACGGGAGCAGCTGAGGGCGAGAAGCAGGGCGCCGCCGCCGCATTGGCCATGGATGTAGGCGACGCGGGGACCGGGCCAGTTTTTCAGCAGTTCCGCCACTTGCCGGCTGAGCTGCAGGTCGCCGTTGCCGGCGCTGTCGATCTCGAGGATGAGCAGACCCTCGAGTTTCCGGGCTTCGTCGAAGCGCGCTTCGAAGTCGCGGCGCCAGCTGGCGTTGAGTTCACCGTGGATCGGCAGGACCGCAATATGCGCCTCCCGCTCCTTGGCGGCGAGATCTTTGATCTGTCGCAAGGCATCGGCCCGCTTCGCCTGAGCTTCATCGACCCCGGCATTGAGGCGCACCGGAGCGACTTCTGCGAGCGGCATCGCGGGGGCGGCGGGAGCGATAAAGTTTTCCCTTTCTTGGGGCGGCGGCGGGATCGCGGGGGCGACGACAGGAGCGGCCGGCTTGGCCGCATCACCGGGTTCCGGATCAAAATCCGGCTCCTGAGCGACGATAGTGAGGGCGCCGAGGAGGAGAAGGCACAGAAGAGATAGGTTTTTCATGGGAACACCGTATTCTGGTTGAATGATCGCAGCGCAAAGTATATGCCGGAATGTGAACTTGCGACAGGCTCAGCGGCGGCTCCCAGCCGGAAGCCTCATCCGGGCCGAGGAAAGAGCTGCAATCACGAGTTCATCAGTTGCTTGCAACTTTTTTTCAAAAACCGCTGGACAGAATCCGACTTGACCGTACTTTCGGCGTCCCACCAAGAGCGCAAGCAATTGGAAAAACCGTGATTGCATAGAAATGAACAGGAGCGAAGATGGTCAAGATCCGCCTCAGAAAAACCGGTAAGCTGAATGCCCCCAGCTTCCGTATCGTAGTTGCCGATGTCCGTAGCCCCCGCGACGGCGCTCACCTCGAAGTGATCGGTTTCTACAACCCCCGCCTCGGCACCGAAAAAGTCGACCTGGCTCGCGTTGATCACTGGATCGGCGTCGGCGCTCAGCCCACCGGTACTGTCGTTGACATCGTTCGCCGTGCTCGCACTGGCGAAACTGTCCAAGGCAAAAAAGCCGAGTACAAGGCAAAACAGGCCGCTGAAGGCAAGAAGGACTAACCCCTATGGGTTTCTTCGACTTCTTCAAAAACCTCTTTGGCGGCAGCAAGAGCCCCAGCGGCTTTGACCCCCGTCCCAGCGGCGACATGGATCGCGACCTCGGCACTTTTGTCGAATACGTCGTGCGTAGCCTTGTCGATGCTCCGGCCGCGGTCAAGATCAGCCAGGTGTCTAACCCCGATTGCCTCACCTTCAAGATCGTCTGCGATAAAGCGGACATCGGCAAGGTGATCGGTCGCGAAGGTCAGAACATCCGTGCCATCCGTGCCCTCGTCAGCGGCGCGGCCAGCCGCGCCAACCGCAAAGCCAACGTCGAAGTGGAGGAATAAACCCTGCTGCGCGTTGACATCATCACCCTGTTCCCCGAAGCCTTTGCCGCGCTCGACACCTCCATCGTGGGTCGTGCCCGCCGCCAAGGCCTCTGTGAAATCCGCATCCACCAGCTGCGCGATTTTGTCCAGGATAAACACCGCCGGGTCGACGACAGTCCCTACGGCGGCGGCCCCGGCCAAGTGATGCTCTGTGAACCTCTCTTCGCGGCTGTCGAAGCCCTGCGAACTCCC
>JAYTMY010000269.1:0-18219 GCA_043748535.1 Lentisphaeraceae bacterium
GTTGAGCCGCATCGGCGACACCCTGGGTTGGAAGGGGTTATGATTTCTGACCCTGAAGGGGTCGCGGATGGTCCTGGGTTGCTGCGGTTTTTAGGATGAAGCAATAAAAGGCCGACCTTCGGCGCGCCGCTTAAGTGCGGCGGAAGATCACCGTATCGGTACCTGACTTGATCTTGCCGAGATTGATCGGGCAGGCGTCTTTCTTGCTCACCAGGAGCTCGAATTCCGGCCGACGGCCGTCGCCGTTTTCCCGGGGAATCAAGCGCTGCGACGAAATGCCGATCAGGCAAGAGGAAATCTGCGTCCGGATGTGTTCGCGCTGGTGCGACGGGAAGAACTCCAGCAGGCTCTGAATCGCCTGGTGCGGACCCGGAGAACGAAGGGTGGCAATCACCAAGTGGCCGGTCTGCGCGGCGGTGATCGCGGTGCTGATCGACTCGATGTCCGGCAAGTCGGTGGCGACGATGATTTCCGGTCCCTGGCGGAGGGCCGCAGCCAAGCCGGTGGAATAGGATTTGACATCCGAGCCGATCTCCCGCTGGTCGACCACCGCTTTGCGATTCGGGAAGACGGTTTCCACCGGGTCTTCGATGGTGACGATGTGCACCGGCCGGGTCTGGTTGATGCGGGCGATGAGCGAGGCCAAAGTGCTTGACTTGCCGTGACCGGACGAGCTGGTGATCAGAAGCAGGCCGGATTTACTGTCGGAGAGCTCGACCAGCTGTTCCGGCAGGCCCAGTTCATCGGGGCTGGGCGGGCGTCCGCCGACGAGCCGGATGACGCAGCCGACATTGCCGCGCTGGCGATAGCCGCTGACCCGGAAACGCCGCATGCCGAAGCTCTCGAACTGGATGCTGATGGCGAAGTCGGCTTCGGAATTGTCCTCGAAACGTTTTTTCTGCTCGCCACTCATCAGGTTGAAGAGGAATTCCCGGGTTTCGCTGGGGGTGAGAGCAGGGTGCTCCATTTCGAGCAGATTGCCGTCAATTCGCAGAATCGGCGGGGTGCCCTCGGAGATGATCAGGTCGGTGGCGTTGTTCTCCACCAAAGTCGACAGGCATTCACGCACCAGTTCGGCATCGGCGGAATCGCCAAGTGCCAAGCCGTCGCGGCTGCCGCCGGCGAGGGCCATGACCGTGCATTCACGGCCGAAACGAGTTCCGGCCAAGGCGGTCTCGCCGCTCAAGGTGCCGCTCAAAACCAAGTCAGCGACGGTCTTGTTGAAACCGTTTTCGCCACTGTGGATATGGCGCTCGATTTCGTTCAGATCGCGCTGCCGCAGCAAGGTCGGCATGCGGCCGCTGTTGATGAAAATTTCTTGCAGCGGCAGTTTCCCTGGGCCATCAGCCTTGGGCACCAGCTTCTGCGAAATGATGCCCCGCAAGGCCTGGGACAGATCGGCGAGATGGGCTTCCCGCTGCTCTTCAGGTCGGAGAGAGATCAGTCTTTCGAGGACGGATCGGACGCCGGTTTCATGCATGATGGCGACGACGAGGATGCCGGCGAGGGCGGCTTCGATCGCCAGATTAGTCAATTCGACCTCGTGCATGTCGCTGAGAAAGAGACAGTCCGGGCGCTTCCGGATGGCGTGTTTGACGCCGTCGAGCAAGTTATCGCAGTCGGAAGACGGCTCCACCTGGGTGATTAGCGACATGATATCGCGATGGTGGTTTTCAATCGGGTCTTCGATGATGACGATGTGGGAAGCTCGCAGGCAGTTGATATGGTGCACCATCGCATGGAAAGTGGTGGTTTTGCCGCCGCCGTTGGGGCCGGAGATGATCACCAGGCCGGAGCGCTCCATCGCCAAGGCGCTGATCCGTTCATCTAGTCCCAAATCGGCGATATCCAGGGTGCTGCACTCGGTGCGGCGCGCGACCATCAGGATGCTGCGCTGCTGCCGGGTGAAGGACAGGCTGTAGCGGACTTCCTTGTGGAAATAAGTGATATCGAGAAACCCGGTCTTCTCGATTCGTCCCAAGTGGCTGGGGTGCAGGTCGACAGTGATGAAATTGCGAATCTCATCCTCCTGCATCGGCCGCTCTTCCACCATGAAAATCATGTTCGAGAATCGCCGGACCGCCGGCGCTCGGCCGACAATGAAGTGAATCTCAGTGGCGTTGAGCTCAATCATTCTTGATAACAATTCGTTGATGCGCATCGTAACGGCTCCCTTCTGCAGCTATTATAACACCATAGCTGTACAGAATGCAAGAAGTTCTTGAAAACCCTTGATCCCCATCGGAGTCAGATGATGATGAACCCGCAAAAAATCCAGCTTGGCGTCGGTTTTCTCCTCAGTGCGTGCGTCGGCATCTGGATCGGCTATTTCTCCGGCGACATTCAATTGGTCATGGTCAAGCACCTCATCCAAACGCACCCCCAAGTGTCGATCAAAACCCCGACGCCGGAAGAAGCCCGCAACTGGGCCTGGGGGCTCTGGGCTGCCGCCTTGGTTCTTCTGCCCTTCCTGCCTGAAAAACCGCACCATTTCCGTGAAGCCGTCCTGCCGATGGCCCTCAACCTGACCTGTGCCTTCGCTTACATGTGCCTGCAGCGATGGACTCAGGACGTCAAGATCGATGCCATCCTCCTCTCTCAACCCAAGGCCCGTATCGAATTCCCCTTCGACAGTTTCAATACCGACACTTATCCGGTAAAATGGTTCATCCTCTTGACCGTTCTCGGTTATTTCTTCCGCCAAAGCCGCCCCAAGAAATCCCCCTATGACAAGCTTCGGCTTGAGTCGGGAGACGGGGAGCGCGACAGCCATCCCAAGAATTCACCCCGTCGCACCCGGAAATGACCCGCCGCACTCTCCTCTTCGGCGGCTTGGCCGCGGGCTGCCGGGCCGGTGCAGAGCCTTCCGGGCTGGTCTCTCTCGCGCCATCATTGACGGAGCTGATCTGCGCCATCGGCGCCGCCGCGCAACTGCGTGGCGTCAGCACTTGGTGCCAACATCCGACGGAAATCCTCTCTCTGCCGCGCTGCGGATCCTCCTTCACCCCCGATTTCGAAGCGATCAAACGCCTCCGTCCCGAGCTCATCCTGTGCAGCGGCAGCTCCGTCTCCTGGCAGCTCTCCGGCAGCCGCGTCGAATGCCTCGAGCAAGCCACTTTGCCGCGCCTGCTCGACTCCTTCGATCACGCCGGCCGCCTGCTCAGTCAAGCCGCCGCCGCCTTGCGCGAACGCCGCAAATTGGAAGACGCCCTCGAAGCCTGCCGTCAACGCGCCGCGCCAGCGCCGCGCACTTCGGTCTTGCTCCTGCTCAATCCCTTGAGCGATTCAGGCGCCGTGCCGCAAGTCTGTGCCGCCTCGCGAAATGACGGCTACTTCACCCCGCTTCTGACGTCTTGCGGCCTCGATAACCTGCTCGACCACCCGTTGACTTACCCATTGCTCGGCCCGGAGCAGTTGCGCCGTCTCAATCCGGCCCGCATCCTCGTTCTCGCGGTCGGTTTCACCGCGGCCCAAAAAGCCCAGGAACTGGCTAGCTGGCAACGCTTCAAGTCACTCAGCGCCGTCAAAACCGGCGCCATTCATCTTCTCACGGGCGATCATGTCAACGTTCCCGGCCCCCGCCTGCCTCTGCTGCTGGCGGATTTCGAGCGCGTCCGGCTGCCGGCTGCCTCAGTTCCCGGCGTCCTCAGTCTCTGAATCGACCGGTGCGACGAAGATCGACTCGAAATAGGCCTTCAGATCGGAATGCTTCCATTTAAACCCGGATTTCTTCAAAGCTTCGGGCTCAATCTGCAAGTCCTTGAGCAGCATCACCGGGCCCATTCCACCCGGCAGAAGTTTGAGTAGAAAAGCCGGCAGATGACAGAGCGCCGGCATGCCCAAGACGTCCGATAAGGTCTCAGTGAATTCGCGATTCGTCACCCGCCCCGGCGCCACCAGGTTCACCGGGCCTTGCAAGGCGGGTGTTTCCAGGATGTGATGAATCGCCGCCGTCGCGTCTTCTTCGGCAATCCACGGCAGATGCTGCTGACCTTTGCCGAGGCGTCCGCCCGCGCCAAAACTAAAAACCTTTTCCATCCGCTCCAAAAAACCGGCGCCACGACCAAGGACCACGCCAAAACGCAAATGCACCACCCGGACATCCCCGCGCTCGGCCAACGGCGCCGCAGCGGCCTCCCAATCACGACAGAGATCCCCGAGAAAATCCTTGGCCCAGGAATCCGGCCCCAACATCTTCTCGGACCAGATGGTCTCGCCACCTGCCCAGGCATTGACGCCAGAGGCACAGATGAAGACCGGCGGCGGCCGCTCCAGAGACATCATTCTCCCGACCAGCAACTCCGTCGTTTTGATCCGGCTGTCTCGCAAAATCTGCTTCCTCGCCGCCGTCCAAGGCCGATCCGCGACGCCAGCTCCGCCGAGATGAATGACGGCGCGGATGTGATGAAACACCCCGGCATCGAGGACCTGTGTTTCCGGGTCCCAACTCCGTTCAGAATAAGTCGCGCCTTCGCCGCGGATCAAGCGAATGACCGGGATACCCGCCTTGACCAGCCGCAGCGTCAAGGCTTGGCCGAGGTAACCCCGGCCGCCCACCAGAAGCACCGGAGCTCTGCTGATCTCTTCTTCTGTCATCCTCGACTCCTCAGGCTTGATACGCATAGAAGCTACACCGCAGCCTTCATTCCCGGAGCTCCCGACCCACTCATTCGAGGAAGATTCCCGTCAGCCACTGAACTTCACTCCGGCCGCGACAGGCGCCCGCAAAACAGGATCGCCCCGGTCTTCTGGTCGCGCAGGAAATACCAAAAGGGTCGATCGGCGCGGAAGTGCGGGATGAAGGGCATCCTTTCATCCAGAACTCCATCACCACCAAGTGCGCCGGCTGCCGTCACTGCTGCCGCGACGCTGCCGTTTTCGTCGACAGCGATGAGACATTGCTGGTAGACGCTGTTCATATGAAGTCCCGGCTCGGGACTGATGCGATGAAAATCAGCCTTGTCGCCGAAAGCGGTCTTGAGGCCCAGTTCTTGCAGCATTGGCGTCAGGTCTCGGCTGGCTCCGGCGATTTTAAACCTCGGCAGCTCAACATCACACTCCCGTAGCAAGGCACCCTTGAGCCAGCTCTGAAGATTGTCGCTGGTAAGCAGTGGACTCAGGGCCGGCAGATCCGCCGCATTAAGCGCGGTGAGGCAGACGAGGCTGAAACGCCCGCCTTCGTAGGGCAGTTCGACCAAGTGAAAACCTTTCACCGGATAGCCAGCACCTGAGCCTCGCTTGGGCTGGGATTTCGGCGTCGCAAAAAGCTGGCCATCGGCACTGATCGCAGCGTAACGGAAACGATCTTGCTAACGCATCATCGGACAGGAAACAGAGGTTTTTCCGGGCACCGCAAAAAGCCTTTCCCGGGTTCCTCCGAGGGAGAACTTCTTCACCCAGAGACCCTTGAAATAGAGCGCTTGGGCAAGGACCAGTCGACTGTCTGGCGCGACGCTGCCGGCGGGCAGGACTTCCGGAATCCGCCCGAGGCTTTTGTCGGCCCCCCAGCGGTTGACCATCTGGCGCGCGGCTTCGTTTTGATTGCGGAAATCGCAAAGCTGGAATTCCCCATGCTTCGCCTTGAAGGCCTGGACCCAGTCGCCCTGAAGCGGCAAGGAATAATCGGCAAACAGGCTGCGGGCACTGGCGAGCTCGTAGCGATAGATCTGACGGCGGACTTGTGCAAGTTTTTGCATCAAAGCAGGCCGCAAAGCCGGATCCTGCATCGTCTTGAGCTGATTCTCAAGCTGAGCGCAATCTGCTTTCAGCTTGGCCGCATCCTGCTGCTGATACTGAGCCTCATGGTCCCACTCCGCTTCCAGCTGACCGCAGAGCCCGAGGGCGGCTTCGACCGTGCCGGCGACCGGCTTCAGGTGCAGGACCTTGGCGAACTCGAGCTCGGTGGCGCCGCGGCTGCCGCTGCCGAGCATCGCCAGGGCGACATAGGCCGACCAGGGACTGAGGCAGAAATTGCCCTCGGTCTTGGCGCTTTGCTGCAGCAGATCAAAGGCAAAGGGGATTTCCGCTTCCGCCATGGTGATTTCCGGCTTCGGTTCGGGCTGCGGCGCCGGCGAGGCCTGAGCGAAACCGAGGCAAAGGCTGAGCGAAGCGAAAAACAAGGACATGGGAGCGCTCCTGGGAATTGCGGGGATGAGATCAATTTCGAACCGGAGGGATCGAAAAGCAAGTCGCTTGCCTCAGACAGGCAAATATCTCCGGTGCAAAGACCTTGGCTCACATCATGCGCTTTCCGAAACGAATGGGAAGGCGCCGCTGGGGTGCTTTCCCGTCCTGTCTCAAAAAGCGACACCGAGGACCAGCGCATGCGCCACTTCTTCCACTCTTTCCTCTTCTGCGCCGCCTTGCCCCTGCTCGCCGACGAGCCGGAGGCGCCGGCCCGCAAAGGCAAATACGACATGACCTACGACGAACTGGCGAACCTCAGGATCGTCAACTCCGCCAGCCTAACCGCCACCGAGCAGCGCAAGGTGCCGGCGTCGATGACGGTAATCACCGCCGAGATGATCCGCCATAGCGGCGCCCGCAATCTCGGCGAATTGCTCGATATGTATGTGCCGGATCTACAACTGGTGGCTAGCCTCCATCCCCAAATTATTCATACCCGCGGCATCACCGACATCGCCTCGGATAAATACATCATCCTCGTCAACGGCGTCCGGATGAATGGCGATTTCGTCCTCGGCAACCAGACGGAATTCTACATCTCATCTTTGGCCGACTTGGAAAGAGTCGAGTTCATCAGCGGCCCAGGCGGCGCCATTTACGGACACGGCGCCACCGGAGGCGTCATCAACTTGATCACCCGCGATCGTTTGCCGGAGGGGGTCCAAGAAGAGACGCGACTCAGCCTGTCCGGTGGCTTGATCGATCGCCACTCCCGGATTGAGGCCTCGTATCTGCGTCGACTCAACCAGGCCATGACCCTGCATCTTTATGCCGGGATCGAACATTACGACGGCGCCAATGAGGAGATTTATTACCCGCGCAGCTACCGTGGCATACCCGCCGGCACGGATCAAAGCGGCGCCGGGGTCGACAGCCATGCCGCCGCCCACAGCGAACCGCGCATCAAACTGCACATGGGAATCAGCAGCGACGAGTTCAGTTCCTGGCTGCGCTACCTCCGCGCTGGTGAAGATGGAGTGATGGCCTGGAAGGCGGCCAATACCGATCCCGCCGCTCCGCCTGGCGCGACCTTTCAATACCAACAACTGACTTGGGGCAATACTTGGAAACACGAATTGAGCGACACCACGGAACTCGAGATCGGCGCCAATATGCAAGCCTTGGATTATCTGCTTGAAGCCCCAGCCCTTTTCGGCCCTCGCGGCCTCAACGCCTTGGATTGGCGCAGCAATCTCCGCCCGGTGCTGCACTGGAATCCTGCTGACGAGCATCGCTTCGCCTTGGGAGGCGAGCTTACCTATGTCGAATATGGCCATCGCAGCCTGCTGGAACAAGGCCAAGAGCCGAGCTTCATCGGGCTTCCTCTGCTCAACCAAAATCCTCGCTGGAATGAGCTTGACACCGCGATTTTTGGCGAATACCAATGGCACCCCAGCGACAGCTTTTCGCTCTTCCTCGGTGGTCGCATTGACCAATCCAAACATGCCCCGCTAGCTTTTTCACCCAAAATCGCCGGCATCTTCACCCCCACCGAAGAAGACACCTTGTCGCTCATTTTTAACCGTTCGTCTCGTCGTGCGGGCAGGCTCGATCAACGCATCGACCTTCTCTATGGCCAGAAAGGCGAAAGCCCAAACGAAGAATTGGAATCCTGGGAAGCTAGTTACAAGCGTCAGTTGAGCGAACATTGGAGCGCCGGCCTCACCCTCTATTACCTCAGCAATAAGATCATCACCTTTAATCCCGTCCCCTTCAGTCAGTCGCTGGTCGGCACCGCCACCTCAGGAGGCCTCACGGCCACGCTCTCCTATCACGATGACCCTTGGGGCTTCTCCCTGTCGCACAACATCAATCAATTGCTTGATGTTGCTGAGACCCCTGGCGCTGCATCACAAATCGCCCTCACCAGTCCTTATGGCCTCGACGACAACTTCACTCATATCGCCAACCACAACACCAAGCTCCAAGCCTATGTCAAATTCACCGATGAATTACGCCTCGATGCCTTCCTCCGAGTTTACTGGCACTATGACGGCCAATCTGATTTTTATGATTATTCCAAAACCGCTACGACGCCCATCCCTGGCTACACAGCTCCCGGCGACAAAAATTTCGAGCCCTTCTTCGGCCCCATCACCCGCTTCGATATGAGCCTGACTTGGGATGTCTCACCCAATCACAGCCTCCGCCTCAGCGGCTACAACCTCCTCGGCCTGATCGACCAGGATCTCAACCGCGAAGTCCTCGGCGTCGGCCCCGCGTACCTGCGGCAGCCGGTGTCCTTTGCCCTCACCTACGAGTTCAAGTTCTGAAGCTCAGCGCTTGCTCAGATGAACGGCGCTGCCCTTCTTGTTCGAGACAATGATGTCGGGAATGCCGTCGCCATTCAGATCCGTGGTTTCGACTTGGGTGCCGACACCGGAATTGTCATCGATCAGATGGGGGATGAATTGAATGCCATCGGCGCCGCGTTTAAGCTCAAACCAGTAGACCACGGCGGGGTTATTGGGCTCGACATCGCCCTTGGAGCCGTGGGCCCACCAGCGCTTGCCGGTGACTAGATCCTTGAGGCCGTCGCCATTGATGTCGACAAGCGCCATGGCGTGCAACTGGCTGATCCGCAAATCGGGCGATTTCAGGTCGGGCTTGGGATCGAGGATGACATGGCGCTGCCAAGTGATGGCGCCCTTGTCGTCGCGTTGTTGCTTCCACCACAGCAGGCCGTAGTGGTGGCATTGCCAAGAGCAAAGCAGATCGTTTTTGCCGTCGCCATCGACGTCGTAGACGTACATCTGAGCTGCGCCTTCCGCAAAGGCAAATTCGTGGAAGATCCAGAAGCCGTCAGCGGCAGGAGTGGCGGGCTGCTCCCACCAACCGTTGGACTCGATCAGGTCAATGCGGCCATCTCCGTTGACGTCGCCGGCACCGATGCCGTGGGTAAACCTGTGGTAGTTCTTCTTGGGCGAGACGGCGTGGAACTGCCAGACCTGCTCGGGCTTGGCCGGGTCGTAAGTGGCGTAGCCCATCTGGCCGCCGGTGTTGAAGAGCAAGTCGGGGCGGACGTCGCCGTTCATGTCGACCATTTGCGGCGACTCGTTGTCGGTCACCGGGAAGGCGAGGTGAGACTTCCATTCGCCGCCGTTTTTGCCGGGGTTGGCGTACCAGTAGGCCTCTTTGCCGGGGAACGGGATGTTGAGGATGTCGGGAAAGCCGTCGCCGTTGAAATCGCCGGTGTGGGTGAGGAAGTTATCGGAGTATTCCTCGGGGTTGAAGCTTTGCGGTTTGCGCACTTCATGGCGGACTGAGAAGGCCGGGCCTTCGAACCACCAGGGGCCGGCGACGACATCGGGCTTGCCGTCCTGATTGAAGTCGGCGAAGCTGGCACCTTCGGCCCGGAACTCCGGATCTAGCACTTTCTTCTCATAGCCGGCGGGGCGGTTTTCAGCGTGGAGACAAGCGCTCAGGGCGCAGAAGAGAGCGAGAGGGAGGAGATATTTCATCGGATCATCCTTTTTGGGGCTTGAGAAACAATGCCGCCGCGTCGCCGCGGGGCTATGAGGACTTCCTCGAAATCTGTGGGGAATTCAGATTTCGAGGCGGCCATTTTCACTTTTCACCACGAAGACACGAAGTGCGCGAAGACTGAACGGAAAATCGAGAATTGGCCACAAAAGACACAAAGAGCACAAGATCATGAGCCCGAGAATTCACCACCGAGGCACAGAGAGCACAGAGTTCAGACCATTTTATTCTCACTGTGCCCTCTGTGTCTCGGTGGTGAAAGAATTGCTGTTCCATCTCTTTTCGTGTCCTTCGTGTCTTCGTGGTGAATGGCTTTGCGTCCACCGCTAAAGACAGCTGCGAGCCGCACTTGATCCCGGGTTTTCAGAAATCGTTGGCCATGGGCTTGCGGAAAGCACCGAATCAGATGCATTTTATGACAGAGGCATAAAGCCCGAAGGAAGGTGCTCCATGTTCGTCATCCGCCCCTCCCGCAGCAGCGACCTTGACGCCTTGTACAAACTGGCCTGCAAGGCCGGTGCCGGGCTGACCACTCTGCCAGCCGACCGAGAGCTTCTGGCGGAGAAGCTGCAGCAATCCCTCAAGACCTTCAGTTATCCACCCAAACGGCCGTCGGGCGAGAGCTTCCTCTTCGTCCTTGAGGATTTACGCAGCGGCGAGGCCCGCGGCACCTCGGCTTGTTACACCAAAGTCGGTGGCTTCCAGCCCTTCTGGACCTACGAAGTGAAGAGCCAGAAGCTGCAGTCGCAGCAGCTCGGGGTCGAAAACCAGATTCAGTATCTCCAGGTCAAGCGCGAGCACGACGGCCCCTCGGAGATCGGCACGCTTTTCCTCGACCCGGATCTCCGCGGTGGCTGGTGTGGCCGCCTCTTGTCCCTGATCCGTTTTGTCTTCATGGCGCAGTTCCGCAGCTGCTTTGAAAACGAAGTGGTGGCAGAGCTCCGCGGCCGCATCGACATCAACGGCCGCAGCCCCTTCTGGGACAGCGTCGGCGCCCACTTCTTCGGCTGCGAATTCGCCAAGGCCGATGCCCTCACCTGCGTTAACAAATTGTTCATCGACGAGCTCTTCCCCAAGCACCCGCTCTATGTCCCCCTGCTGCCCCGCGGCGCCCAGGTGGTGATCGGCATGGTGCACGACGATTCACGGCCGGCGATGCGTCTGCTCGAATCAGAAGGATTCAAGGTCATCCCCGAGGTCGACATCTTCGAAGGCGGCCCCATCGTCAAGGCCAAGACCGACGACATCCGCTGCATTCGCGACAGCCGGGTGCGCAATCTTCTCAGCCTGCTCAATCCGATCGAGGAGCAAAGTCTCGAAGCGGCGCAAGCGCCCCTGAACATCGTCGCCTGCGGTGCCGAACCGTCGCAGTTCCGCGCCATCGTCACCAGCCTGGTCGAGGACGAGGAGGGGCTGCGCCTGCCCCTCTGGGCCTGCGAAGCCCTCAATATCCGCCCCGGCGAGTCCCTGCGTTTCGTCAGCCTGCGGCAAGAGGCGAAGAGATAAGAATTCTCTCGTCCTTTCGTTTTGACAAACCACGCAGAACTTGCCGGCTAAAGCTTGGGGCATCGACCTGTTCAAGACTTCAGCCGCCTGCCCACTTTCCCCTCTGCGATGTATCTTGCCCGCCAAACACATCAAAAGGGCAGATTCACATGGTCGAGAGAGAAGGCAATAAGATCCTGGTCACTGAGCAGGACGGCAAGTTAGTCGCTGAGCTCAATTCAAAGCGCCTCGCGGCTTTGAAAAGCATTAAATACGAAGGCGACGAGCTGCTCCGCGGCATGCGCTGGACCATCGGCTCGATGAGTGATGAACCGGGCTTGGTCCGGCGCTCGAAAGAATACCACAAGGCCGGCATGAGCTGCGTCGAAACCGAAGGTTGGATGCCCTTCGGCCATGAACCCAATCTGACCCAGGCAATCCGCTTTTCCTCCGGCCGCGCCCGCTTCACCAGCGACTTCGTCGCCAATGGCGAAACCATCTCCCGCCACTTCTCGGTCGGCAGTTTCCTCCTCCCCGGCAAATGGGAATCGATGTATGTCGTCCCCGCCGCTCAGCACATCGTCGACGGCGGCAAGCACCATGAGCGCCAGCTGCCGAAATGGGACGGCAAGGACATCATGCTCGGCCACTGGCACCGCCCGCCCCTCGCCCTCGTTTTCAAGCGCAAAAGCGGCGTCCGCCTCGAAGTCGGCACCGGCTCCGACGTCTTCCGCTGGGAACAGAACATGGGCTATCACCCCGAGCATGGTTCCTACAAAGTCACCCTGACCCAGGCCGGACTCGAAGTCATCCGCGAACCCCTCGCCTGCTGCGAAGATTTCGTTCCCGAAGGCCGCCCCTTCCGCTACACCTGGCACCTCGCCTGGGACAAAGCCGGCGTCCGCAGCACCCCGCCGGAACATGAGCTGATCAAGGCGCAGATCGCCCGCAACGGCCACGATCTCGAGTGGGACAAGATCAAAAAAGCCTTCGCTGCACCCGTCACCGACGACAAGCCGCGATTCCTCTTGGTCGACATCATGGACTTCCTCTGGGAAGACACCTGCAAGCGCTGCCCTTCGCCCCAGGCCTTTGCCGCCGAACTGGTCGTCCCCGAGCCCTGCTGGATGACTTCTCCGGTCGAGAAAAAGCTGAAAAACCTGATTCGCAAACTGGTCGAAATTCCCGGTGTCGGTGGCCTCATCTTCCGCAATGTCAGCCCCGGCATCTGCTACCATCCCAGCCATGTCGACAAGAAAAACCCGATGGGCGTCGCCCACTGGGACATGGGCGGCATGATGGACTTCGCCGCCTGGGCCCGCCAGGCCTGCCGCGATAAATTCGAGGTCTACGGTGAAGCCGCTGAAGGCTGGGACACCCCGGCGATGAACACGCTGTTCGACTGAGTTGATCGATATCGACGATATCGCGATATCGCGATATCGATGAGCTCCTCCCCCTTCAACCCCTAGATCCCATCCAACCCCTAGAACCCTTTCCCCATGATTTTCGACTTCACCCGACATTATCCCAGCGGCTGGTATCCCGGCCACATGCGCATCGCCCAGCAGCAGCTGAAAGAAAAGCTGCCGCTGGTCGACGTCGTGCTCTTGCTTACTGATGCCCGCTGCCCGGAATCGGCCTTGAACAGCCAGCTCATCGAGCTGCTCGGCGACAAGCCCTTTCTGCTCGTCCTCAACAAGGCCGACTTGGCCGATCCGGAGAGCACCAAGACCTGGCTCGCCGAGCTGGCGAAACAGGGCGTCCCGGCCATCACCACCGAGCTGATGAAGCGCCGCGGCGTCGATCGCATCGTTCCCGAATGCCGCCGCATCTACGAAGAAGATCGCGACCGCAAAGGTGCCACCCGCCCCCTCCTCCGCGCTCTCCGCCTGATGGCCTGCGGCGCCCCCAACCTCGGCAAATCGACCCTGATCAACTGCCTGTCGCGCAAGTCCCTCGCCCGCACCGGCCCGACCCCTGGCGTGACCAAGTCGCAGCAATGGATCAAGCTCGATGCCGACTGTGAATTGCTCGACACCCCCGGCATCTTCCCCGCCGGCAACCCCGGCGCCGAACGCGAGCTCCGCCTCGGCCTCGCCCACGTGGTGCGGCAGGACTTGGTCGGCAACGCCACCATTGCCCGTTATCTGATGGCGCAATTGATCCTCCGCGGGCAAGAGAAGCCCCTGCTCGAATTCAGCCAGCTCGATGCCTTGCCGGATCATCCGGAAACGCTTTTTGCCACCATCGCCAAACGCCGCGGCTTCATCCTCCACGGCGGCGAGCCCGATCTCGAGCGCGCCGAGCTGCTGCTCTTGACCGAATTCACCGAAGGCCGATTCGGTCGTCTGACCCTCGATCCGCCTCCCGGCTCGCCGCCCTTCCCCGGCGCCGACAAGGTTGAAATTCTGTTCCAGGATCTGGCGCCGAAACCCAAGCCCAAGCCTAAGTCGAAAAAAGTCTATAAGCCGAAAGCGCCGCCACCGCCGAAACCCAAGAAACGCTGAGCTTCACCTTTCACGCCGATAAAAAAAGAGCTGCGACGCAGCTCTTTTTTGGGCTCTCGAAGCCATCACCTCTGGCCCAGTGAACCGGAGATATATGAGCCTTGGGATTTGATTCCTGCCAGAGTTTGCTCCATGGTGGAGAAACGCTCAAACAGCTGGGTCTCTTTCTCGGCGATCTGGAAATTTAAAAAAGTGATCTTGATATTGCGCTTCTGAATCTGCCCTTCAAGGCCACTTTTGCGGCGGGCGAAGCTGCCATCCACTGGCGCGATCGAGGTGTCGATATATTCGCGCAAATTGCGGAAAATGCCTTTATTGAAATCGCGGGCGAAATCCTCCGCATCATCGAAGTTATTTTTCAGGGCGTTGCTCAGTTTCTCCTCCGAAACCAAGGTCAGACGGTTGTCGCGGCCTGCAGTCCAGATGCCGAGATCTTGCAGGGTGTTGACGCTCGGTGTGGCACCGGCATCTGTCGTGGGATTATGGAAGCGGGCGGTGACCAAACTGCGGGTGCGGAAGCGCAGGGCTGAGACAGCGGCATCCCCCTGCAATAGACCTTTGCTCGTGATTTTACCGCCGCCAGTGGCGAGAGTCACTCTAGTATAAGATTCGGCCGTCTCCATAGCATCATTGTAGGAGCTGATGAAGTCTTTGAAAGCGGTGACCAGCGAGCTTGTGTCGCGAGTGATTTCCAAGCTACTGCTGCCGACCTTGCTGAAGTTGAAAGTGAGGCCTTCGACGACATCGGTACGCTTGTTATTGTTGGTACCGGTGACGGCGATGCCGTTGACGGTGGCATCAAGATCTGAGCCGACTTGCAGTTCATGCTTGAAGCCGCCGCTACCGTCGTCAAGTCCAAGCGCTGCGGCGACTCCCCCGGTGCCGTCGGTCAAGGTCATGGCGGCATTGCCGGTATCGGCCCGATCGATGACCAGCGAGGTGCCGACGACACTGGCTTTGACCTTGTCGCTCATCGAGCCGGCGGCGCTGTTGATTTTATCGCGCAGGGTCTTGACGGTGTCCTCTGCGGCCACGCTAATCGTCTGGCCATTCAGAACAAAGTCTCCTGGAACAAAGCTTGGTAAGTCGCCAAAGGGGGTTGATGACGAGGTTTGAGAATCTGAAGCGATCCGATGAGCCTTGGCGAGGGTTGTGACTTCAACACTGTATTTGCCGAGGCCGGCGGTGCGTTCGACGGCGGCGGAAACCACGGCTGAATCGCTGGCGGTGGCGACTTTCTGATTCCAAGTAGTGAAAGAGCTGAGGGCGTTGACCTTGGTGCCGAGGGCGGAAACATTGGTGTCAATCTCATCCCAAGCAGTAATTTTTTCCTCATCGCGCTTGGTGTCGAGTTCCAAGCGTTTGACCGGCAGACGCGCTGCCTGGAGCATGCTATCGACCATGGTCTGGGTGTCCTGCCCGGAGCTGATGCCGCCAAACCGGATGGTCGGGAGCTTCACTGGGGTATCGGCACCGATGCTGGAACTATTAATCGTATTCATGGTGAAAACTCCTTGCCGCAATATACAGCAGCTGTCATGCCAGAAGCAATAGTGGCGGCCGGGATTGCTCCCAGCCGCCCCTAGCGGTCACTCACTCACTGCTGAGGGTATCAGCCGACGAGCTGCATGACCGCCTGCGGCAACTGGTTGGCCTGGGCCAACATCGCGTTCGAGACCTGACCGAGGATCTGGAACTTCGAGAACTGCGTCGATTCGGCCGCCATGTCGACGTCGCGGATCTTCGATTCGGAAGCTCGGATGTTGTCCTCGTAGGAGAGCAAGGCGCTGCGGGTGTATTCCAAGCGGTTTTGCTGGGCACCGTTGTTAGCGCGGGCATTGGAGATGAAGTCGATTGCTTTCGACAACTTGCCGATGGCGTTGGACGAGCCGACGGACATCTTGGCAGTATTGATGATCGAACCCCAAGTCACGGCCGAGTGGGTCGACCCGGCGAGGGTGACGTTGTCGGTCGAGTAGGTGAAGGTGTGAACCGAACCAATGGACTCGGCAGAGTCAACCTGCAGGTTCGCTAGTTCCAGATTGATTTTCTGGCTCTGGTCAGGACCGATCTGCAGAGACACATTGCCTGTAGGATCGGCGTCACTGACACTCGACACCCCGTTACCGCCGCGGAACAGGTACAGGCCGTTGAATTTGGCGGCGGCATCATTGTGAGAGGTGACACGCACCATCTCTTTCTGCAGCTGCTTGAATTCGGTCTGAATGTTACCTTTGTCGGTTTCCGACTTGGTGCCGTCGCCGTGCTCAATGGAGAGCTCGCTCATCCGGCCGAGCATATCGTTCATTTTCTGCATCCAGCTGTCAGCTGTCTGCAGCATCGACATACCGTTGTCGACGTTGGCGCGAGCCATGGCGACATTGCGGGTTTGTGAACGCATGCGTTCACTGATGCCGACACCAGATGGGTCATCTTGAACGGTTTTGACACCGGTCGAAAGGTGACCCATGGCGCGTTTCATGTTGACGCTGTTGGAAGCGAAGTTGGACCAAACGCTGAAAGCGGTTGAGTTGTTGTTGACTGCGAGTGACATGGTGTACATCCCTGTAGGCTCTGGGTTGCTGCCGAACTCCTTGTCGGCAATCCGGATGGGCTCAGTCGTCCGGCTCCGGACCTACCGGACGACCAGGAATCCTTGCGGATCCCGCGAAACCTACTCGGTTCCGCTGTCCTTGGGCTTTCGGCGGCCGCTGCTAGGTATTTAGGGGCCGATCCATATAAAAAGCAAAAAACTCCCGATCAAGGGAGTTTTTGGCGGGAGATTCGGCCTTGCTCAAGGAGCCGGCTTGCGGAAGAGATCGAGGATGGACTGGCTGAGGACACAGGCCTTGAAGGTCATCTGGAAATTGGTCTCGTTGCCGTTGCTGGTGTCGTAGTAGATCGACTGGGTGTAGGTGACCATGCCGATGAGCTCGCCGCAGTCGTTGTAGATCGGGCCGCCGGAGGAGCCTTTGGCGAAATCGGCGGTGATGGCCATGCGCTCGACCCGGCGGCCTTCTTTGCCTCGTGGCGCTTCGAGGAAGTGCCGCGACACGACGCCCTGGGTGAGACACCAATAATGCATGGCGGGATGAGTGATCGCCAGGACCTTGGTGCCGGCGGGGGAGCGGGTGCACAGTGACACCGGCTTGAGCCCGGTGGCGGCGATACGGATGAGGGCGCAGTCCGCCTCCTTGTCGGCGGCGAGGACTTCCTGGACCGGAAAGACCCGGCCATCCCGGAAGGCGACAACCAGCTGCTCAGATTTATTGCCGCTGCCGCGGCCTTCGACAACGTGGAAGTTGGTGACGATCAGGCCGTCGGCACCGACAACCACGCCAGACGCCGGAGCGCTATGCCATTTGGGGCACTTGTCACACTTGTAGACCCGGGCGACGACGACGGTGGCGTCGACCAGATCGCTATAAAGCCGATCCATGGGCAAGGCCACGTGGCGGTCGCTCGTCACCGGGGGCGGCAGATCGGCGACCGAGCGTTTACGGGCTTGTTCAAGGAGCATCGGCGGTGCGACAAAGCTGGCCGGAGCGATCTTGTCGATAGCCGTTTCGAGATTGCTCATGGTCTGGCTGTCGTCGATGGTCAGGTTGGCAACGGCGGGAATGGTCTGCACCCCGACGCAGGAGCTCAGAAGCAGCAAAGCGGCGAGGCAGAATAGACGCATGGCAAGCTCCAGACTTTAGGATTATTGTCCGACGGTGGTGGCGTGCGAGGCGTCGCCGCCGATGATGCGGCGGAGAGAGCCTTTTTCGAAGAAGTCGAAGACGATGATCGGCAATTTGTTTTCCATGCACAGGGCGAAGGCGGTGGAATCCATCACCTGGAGGCGGCGTTGCAGGCATTCGCCGTAGCTGATGTGGGAGAATTTCACTGCGTCGGCAAACTTCTTGGGGTCTTTGTCGTAGATGCCGTCGACCTTGGTCGCCTTGAGAACGACTTCACATTCGGCTTCGACAGCGCGCAGGGCGGCGGTGGTGTCGGTCGAGAAAAAGGGCGAGCCGGTGCCGGCGGCGAAGATGACGACGCGGCCTTTTTCGAAGTGGCGGACGGCCTTGCGGCGGATGTAGGGTTCGCAGATCGACTGCATGGCGATGGCGGACTGGACGCGGGTGGCGACGCCGAGGCTTTCGAGGCCGTCCTGGAGCGCGAGGGCGTTGATGCAGGTGGCGAGCATGCCCATGTAGTCGGCGGTGGCCCGGTCCATGCCCTTGCGCGAGGCGGCGAGGCCGCGGAAGATGTTGCCGCCGCCGATGACGAGGGCGACTTCGACGCCGAGGTCGACGATTTCCTTGATCGACAAGGCCATCTCGTGGACGATGTCGGGCGAGATCGGGTTATCGCCGTCTTTGAGGGTTTCGCCGCTGAGCTTAAGGAGGACGCGTTTATAGACGGGCTTGGACATGGGGGGAGGCTCCTGGGGACTTGCAAGGTTAGGGGTCATAGTATAACCTCTTTAGAAAAAATTAGGGATTGCTCTTCCCTGCTTTGATTGGCTTGATTTTCGCACTGGCACTGAGATGGGCTTCGAGCAGATCCT
>JAYTMY010000270.1:0-5947 GCA_043748535.1 Lentisphaeraceae bacterium
TCGCCGATGCGGCTTAACCCTGGGCTAAAATCTGAAACCCCTTTGGGGTCGAGCTGCAGTTGAGCTCAATCAAGTTCGACAGCGGTTTTTAGGTTGAACCCAAAAAACAGCCCCGCTTCAGGTGAAGCGGGGCGGGTTTCAGTCAATCAAGCCGGAGCTCAATATTTCTTTTTGGGAGCGTAGGTTTTTTTCGGCTTGGCGTCGTCGAACGGAGTGCCGGCAGTGTGGTCCTTGGTGAAGCTCTTGGGCTTGTAGGCTTTCGGCGCGGGGAAGCTGGGGCGGTCTTCGTAGTCGCCGCGGGGAGCGGGTTTGTAGGCAGGACGATCATCGAAGTTGCCACGGGGAGCGCGGTCGCCGAAGTCTTGACGGGGGCCTTTGTTGAAGAAGGGACGGTCATTGAACCCGCCGCCACCACCACCGCCGAAGTCGCTTTTGCCGGGAGCGCCGCCGACTTTTTTGACGTAGGGGCGATCGCCTTTCGAGCGCTTCACCGACTCGAGGAAGTCCTCGGCATCGTGGAAGGGCAAGGAGACGAAGGAGGCCGAGTCGGTGATTTCGATGTCGGAAATAGCGTCCGCAGTGATTTGGCAGTGTTCGAGGATGAAGGCGACGAGACCAGCTTCGTCAGCGCCTTCGCGGGCACCACGGGAGAGGTAGACGCGGCAGGTGCCTTTCTGGTCGGGACCTTCGCGCTCGTCGGCGGATTTGCGACGGGCCGGTTCGGCCATCTCGGTACCGGTGACGGCGACGAGTTTGCTGGCGTACTGGTGGGCAAGGACCGAGGCGAGCACAGCGGCGGCATCTTCGCTGCCTTCGAGGAGGCGGCGGGCGATGGTCAGAATGCGGTCATCGGCGGCTTTTTCGAGGATCGGCTTGAGCTCGTCGTAGATACGGGCGAGACGGGCGTCGACGACTTGGCTGGCCTTGGGGATGACTTGGCGCTTGATATCGGATTTGATTTCTTTGGTGAAGCGCTTCAGCTTGCTGAATTCAGCCGGGGTGATGAAGGTGATGGCGACGCCTTGGCGGCCGGCACGACCAGTACGGCCGATACGGTGAACGTAGGACTCGGCATCGGTGGGGAGGGAGTAGTTGATGACGTGGCTGAGGTCGCGGACATCGATGCCGCGGGCGGCGACGTCGGTGGCGCAGAGGATCGAGCAACGGCCCTTGCGGAGCTTGTCGAGGATCTTTTCGCGTTGCGGCTGCGAGATGTCGCCGTGCAGGGCTTCGGCTTCGTAGCCGCGCTCTTGCAGGTGGCGGCAGGTGTCGTCAACTTCGATCTTGGTACGGCAGAAAATGATGCCGTAGAAGCGGGCTTCGATGTCGATGATGCGGCAGAGAGCTTCGAACTTGTTCTCGCGGTTGACTTCGTAGTAGATCTGCTCGGTGTTGGCGGCGGTGACCGAATTGCGGGGAGCCTGCAAGACGATGTGTTCGCGCATCTGTTCCTTGGCGATCTGAGCGACGCGAGGAGCCATGGTGGCGGAGAAGAGCAGGGTGATTTTATCTTTCGGGGTGTCGCCGAGGATGGACTGAACTTCGTCGTAGAAGCCCATGTCGAGCATTTCGTCGGCTTCGTCGAGGATGGCGTATTGAACCTGGTCGATGCGCAAGGTGCCGCGGTCGATGTGGTCTTTGACGCGGCCGGGGGTGCCGACGACGATGTCGACGCCGCGCTTCAGTTGGCGCATCTGCAGTTCGTAGGCCTGGCCGCCGTAGATCGGGACGATGTTGAGGTCGCGGGTGCCTTTCAGCGAGTTCAGTTCTTCGGCAACCTGGACCGCGAGTTCACGGGTGGGAGCGAGGACGATGGCGCGGGGAAAAGGAGCGTGGCGATCGAGTTTTTCGATAATTGGGATACCGAAGGCGGCGGTTTTGCCGGTACCGGTTTGAGCCAGGCCGAGGATGTCTTTGCCGCCGGCGAGAAGCGCGGGGATGCAGAGAGCCTGGATCGGGGTGGCTTCTTCAAAGCCTTTGGCATTGAGGGCGGCGAGAGTGATATCGGAGAGTCCGAGATCTGAAAATTTCACGGGGGTAGACATGGTCGGAGGAATTCCTTTGCGGGATCTTTGGTTATTCCCGCATTGAATCCACTTGCTAAAGACCGGATCGAACGGGAGGGGCGGGAGATTACGGGAAAAGTTGAGAATAGCAAGGGCTTATTTTAAAAAACATAGGATTTTGTGGAAATCTTTAAGAATCAGATGGCTTGAACGATCCACGAGGGCTTCGTTTCGAGGCTTCGACGGAGCTTAGGCCAGCCCGTAAGACAAGGATTCAAAGCAATTCCACGCCGTCGCATTATCCGCTCCCTCGATTAAAACCGCGAGGCAGCGGCCATTATCGAAGGTGCCAGAGAGGCTGGTGACGCCAGTCAGCGAGCCGGTTTTGCCGCGGAATTTCCCTTGCCATGGAGTGTCTCGGAAACGCTGCCGCAAAGTCCCTTCGGCTCCCGCCAAGGGAAAGAGCTCAGGCCATTCGGGAAACGGCCGCCGCATCGCCAGATGCAGGATGACCAATTGGCGGGCGCTGAGGCGGGATTCTCTCGATAAGCCGGAGCCGTCGGCGAGGATGCCGCCAGCGGCGATTTCAGGCAGCCAAGCTGAGCTTGGGGCCCGCCTCGCGACATGACGGGCGAGGAGCTCGGCGCGGCAGTTGTCGCTGTCAAAAAGAATCGGCTTGAGCCACTCGGCCAAGCTCGGCTGGGCCGGCGTCAAGGTGCCGATCTCAACCGGTTCGGCAGCAGGGTGGGAGATGCCGCGGCAAGCGATCCCAGCCGAAGCGAGACAGCGCTGCAGTTCGCGACGCAGCAAGACCGCTGGCGCGAAGGCTTCGCGCCGCCAGAAGTCGGAACTGGGACCCGTGGGCAAGGCCACAAGTGCAGAAGTGCGACGTTGCTGGGTCGCTAAGGAAGTATCCCATTCGAAGCTGAAATCGTCATCTTCAGGGAGGCGTCGGAAGCTGTCTCCGGTGTCGATTTCCACCGTGTTGTCATGCCAGAGATAGGGCGAGACACAGGGGTATTCTGGGAGCGGATTTTCCGGCCAATCGGAGCTTAGAATGAGATCGCCGCGGATCTCCCGGAGGTCGAGTCCACGGAGGATTCCGACAAAGGCATCGGTGCTGGCTTTTAAGGCAGTACTTCGATCCGTAAAATCGCCTTGATAGCGACCGGTGAAATCCAAGGCGCCGTAGCAACGCAGCTCGAGATCGCCCGACAAGACGCCGTGCTTGAGCTCGCCGCGACGGAAGAGCTGCGAACGAGGCGCCGGTTCTGCCTGCAAGGAAGCGAAACAGCGCAGCGCCGCCGCCGCCGTGGCCACCTTGACATTGGAGGCTGGCATCAGCTGCTGATCGGGCGCAAAAGACAGCAATTCCCGTCCCGCACCATCGCTGAGGAGAAAGGACACGCGGCTGCCCTCGGGAAAATGCCCATTCATCGTGGGTTTTCACCGATTTCGCGAAGGTAGAAAATGATCAACACCGCCGAGCCTAGCAGCTCCATATAGGTTGCCAGGAGCGCGTTGACTAAGCCGGCGGCAGGAATCCTCAGGAACAAGTCGCAGGCAAGGGACAGCGCCACCGCTGTCATGAACAAAGATGAAGCGCTGACCCGATCCCACAGGGAGATCCCCGGGCGCAGGCCATCACCGTAAATCTGGAGCCGGAAATTGCCCAAGGATTGCTGGAAAGTGCGGAGCCAGCGCATCGCCACCAGGAAGAAGATGATCATGGCAAAGAAGCCAAGGCCGTCTTGATCCTTGCCACCCGGATACAGGATGAGAAAATCGTACATGCCGTGAGCTGCCACCGCGGCCGCCAAGGTGCGGGGAGCTTCATCGCCGCCTTTGCGGAAGGAATCATGCAAAGCCAAGCCGCAAAGACCGGTGAGAGCCATGTGCAGGGCGTTAGCCGTGAGGAAACGACCGGAAAGAGTCGGCATCGACATGGTGTATTGAAAGTTCTCCACGGCGGCGAAACCGAGGCCGACCAGCGAGGCGCTGACCAGAATGATGCGGCGATCCTTGACCTTCCTGAGCAGCAAGGCAAGAGGCAGGAAACACAGCAGCTTCAGACCTTCTTCCCGTAAGCCGACGCCGACAATGAAAAAGGTCAGGACTTCGGCATGATTGCGCAAGGGTTGGCTTGAGTGCGGGTCAATCTGCGATGGCAGGGGGAGATAGAGCTCGGTGAAATGGATTGCCATCAAGGTCAGGGCTACACTGAATGCGCCAAGAAGCAGAGCCAAAATGGGGACTAAGGGGCGCCATTTCACTTCCCATTCGCTAAAGCGGCCGAGGCGAAACAACAGCAGGCACCAGCCGCCGCCGCAGATCAGGCAAAGCAGGCCGACCAGGAAAGGTGAATATACGAGTTCGGAATCCTTCAGGGCGGTGCCGGCAAATGAGGCTAGGCCGAGGATCGAGACAAAAATCAACAGCCATTTCTGCCAGGCGGGGCGCAAGCTCATTTTCATCGGGAGACTCCGGCGAGGTTCAGGTTCACCGGCCAGTTTAAAGTGACAAGTCGAGAAGACCAGCGCCAAGCGCTCCGCAAGGGCTTGAAAAAGATCGGCTTCGACGCAGGCTTGCGGGCGACGCAAATCGGAAAGGAATATCGCTATGGATGCCGAATCTCACGACAAAGCCGCCGTCCTGGTGCAGCGCGGCGACCGCGACGCGGCGCCGCCCCTCCGGCTGCCGCTAGTCATCGTTCTCGACCGCCTGCGTTCGGCGATGAACACCGGCAACATCCTTCGCCTCGCCGATGCCATCGCGGCTGAAGAAGTGATCTGCTGCGGCTACACCCCTTTTCCGCCTCATGCGAAGCTGGAAAAGGCCTCGATGGGAGCTGAATCCGCCCTGCGCTTGCGCCAGGTTGCCAGCGCCGCCGAAGCCTTGAACGAACTCAAAACCCGCGGCTACGAGCTGGTCGGAGTGGAAACCGTCGCCACGGCGGAATCCATCTGGTCGGCCCGGTTCTCTTCGCCAGTGGCCTTGGTCTTCGGCAACGAAGCGCTCGGCATCTCCGATGAAGCGCTACAGCTCTGTGACCGCTTTGTCGTCCTGCCGGCCTTCGGCATGAAGAACTCGATCAACGTCGCCACCGCCGCCGCCGTGGTCTGCTACGAAGCCGCCCGCCAACTCCAACCGGGAAATCCGTCATGAAGCTCCGCCTCGCCGTTTTTGATCTCGATGGAACCCTGGTCGACAGCCGCGCCGACCTCGTCGCCGCCGTCGGCGTCATGCGTCGCCATTTTCACTTGCCACCGCTCAGCGATGAGACGGTCCAATTAGCCATTGGCGACGGCGCCTATGAATTGGCTCGCCGCACCTTGCTTGACGCCCCGCAAGTCTCTCTCGAAGAAGGCTTGTCGCGACTTCTTTCCGGCTACCGCGCCGCGCTTTGCGTGCACACCCGTCCTTATCCCGGCGTGATGGAGCTTCTCCGCACCTGGCAAGCTGCCGGGGTGACCATGGCGGTACTGACTAATAAGCCGCAGGAGATGACGGATGCCCTTCTTCAGAGCCTCGGCATGAACAGCTTTTTTGCTGTCTCTTGGGGACCGGAAGGAGCTGGCTGCAAAAAGCCCGAAGCTGGTGGGTTAATTCGTTTGATGGAGCTTCATCGCGCCCTGCCCGAGGAGACGGTGATGATCGGCGATCATCACACCGATTCGCGTTGCGGCCGTGCCGCTGGAGTGGCTTATCTGCATTTCACTGGCGGCCTCGGCCGCTTGGAGGTGCAAGACCCGGCCGCGGATCTCTGTTTCGATCAGCACGCGGAACTGTTGAGCTGGAGCCAGACTCGGGAAGCCGGAGATTAATCTGAAAACCGCAGCAGCCCAGGACCTTCCGCGACCCCTTCAGGGTCAGAAATCATAACTCATTCCAACCCAGGGTGTCGCCGATGCGGCTTAACACTGGGCTGAAATCTGATACAC
>JAYTMY010000271.1:0-5293 GCA_043748535.1 Lentisphaeraceae bacterium
CGATTTCTCCCCCCGCTTGGCAGAAGGCGCCTGGCTGGCGACCTTCGGCGTCAAAGCCTGTATGGACATCACCGACGGCCTGCTGCGCGATCTCCGCCGACTCTGCCTCGCCTCCGGCTCCCTCGATGCCCGGCTTGAACTCGACGCGATCCCTCGCCGCAGCTGGAACGGCTGCTCCGCCAGCGAACGCGAAGCCCTCTGCGACGGCGAGGATTACGAACTGATTTTTGCCGTCCCGGCGGATTTCGCCGCCGAGCTCGAAACGACCTGGCCTTTCGCCACGCCCGTGACCCGCATCGGCCGCTTCCTTCCTCCCGGCCAAGGACAGATCCGCGACGCCCACGGCACCGATCTGATCGCCCAGCACGGCCTGGGTTTTGATCATTTTGAAGCGAGCAGGGACACCACTGGGAATCCATTGGGACACGACTGAGACACAGAAGCGAGCAGGGACACCACTGGGAAACCATTGGGACACGACTGAGACACAATTGGGGAGGAACGAGAGAAGCAAGAAGACGAAACGCGGTGACTATGTGACCTCTGATCAGCACAGGAATCCTTTGACCCATTCAGGGTCGGAAATCATAACTCATTCCTACCCAGGGTGTCGCCGATGCGGCTCAACCCTGGGCTAAAATCTGAGACCCCCTTGGGGTGAGCGACAACCCCTAAAACCCTTACAACCCCTGAAACCCCTGAAACCCCTGATTATGCAACTCTTCCTTCCCGATGAATCCTCCACCTTGGCCTTGGGGGCCCGTTTAGCCGCCGATTTGCGGCCGGGCGACTGCCTCCTGCTCGAAGGCGATCTCGGCGCCGGCAAGAGCTGCCTGGCGCGGGGAATTGCCCGGGCCTTGGGAGTGAAGGGCGAATTGCCCAGCCCGACCTTTCCGATCGTCTTGGAGCACGCGCTGCCGGGAGGTGGACGCCTGTGCCACATGGATCTTTATCGCCTCGATTCGCCCGAAGAGGTCCAGGGTTTCGGCATCGAAGATTACCTCAACGACCGCGCCGCCATTTGCCTGATCGAGTGGCCCGATCGCCTCGGCTGGTTGCGGCCGCCGCATGCAAGATCGGTGAGCTTACGTCCCGAGGGCGAAGGCCGAGTGGCCGAGTGGGACTGAGAAATTTTTCGAGAAAATGCGCCGGAGCTCCTAAGAAAGCGCCGGGCCCGTCGCTACAGCATTGACCAACAGAGAGCCCATGCCCCCTGAAACGCAGCGACTGAAAGAGCGGATCACCGCCGCCGTCAACTCACATGAAAGTGAGCTGCTGCGTTATGCCTGCAGCCTGGGAGCCGACCTCGACACCGCCCGTGATGCAGTGCAGGACGCCTTCCTCCAGCTCTGGCATTGCGGCGACAGCAACTTCCCGCAGCAGACCAGAGCCTGGCTCTTCACCGTCACCCGCAACCGGATCACCGATTTCTTCCGCCGCAGCCGGCGCTGGCAAGCGATGCATCCCGCCGATCTGAGCTCGAATCCGGCCGATACGCCGCTTGAATCCCTGCTCGGCAAAGACCGCGAGAAGGAACTTCAGGGCCTGATCCACAGCCTCTCGCCCCGCGAGCAGGAATTGATCAAGCTCAAATACAGCTCCGGCCTGAGCTACCAGGAGATCAGCCGCATCACCGGTCTCTCGGTCTCCAACATCGGCGTCATCCTCTTCACCGCCCTTAAAAAAATGCGCCACGAGGCGCAGCTCAGCCCCGCACAAGGAAAGCCGCTATGAAAACCGGCCCCGAATCCGATCCCGCCAGCAATCTCCGCCTGATCTCTTACCTCCATGGCGAAATGTCGCCGGCGGATCGCCAGGCCTTTGAAGCCGAAATGGCCTCCAATCCGGAACTCGCCGCGGAAGTGGCGGAGTATCAAAACCTGTCGCTGGAACTCGAGCTGCTCCATGCACCCGCCGCGCCCTTGACCCTCGGCGACGAACGCCGCGATCGCGTCCTCAATGGCGGTTTGTTCCTGCGGCAGCGCCGCTTCGACATGGCCCTCTCCTTCCTCGCCGGCGCCGCCCTCGTCGGCCTCGGTCTCCTGCTCCTCCGCCCACAAGTCGAAAAAGCCGCCGTCGTCGCCGACGCATCCCTGGTTCCCTTGTCGCAGCCGCAAGAAGAAGTCAAACCGAGCCCAAGTAAGCTCGATCCAGGTGCCCACCCGCCGCGCCAGAAAAACCGCAGCGCGCCACTCAGCCTGCCGAGCGCGGCAAGCTCGCCCCTGCAAGCTTTGCAAGATCAATCCCGCAGCTTGCGCGATGGCGTTCGCGACCGCTATCTCGAGTCGTTTTACGCCAAACTCGAGCTCAATCACCATCAAGAAGACGAGCTCAAGCAACTGATCTCCCAACGCGCTCTGCTGCTCGGCAATCAGCGACTTCTCGCCCGTGGCGACAGCGAACGCCATGAGCTGATTCAAGAAACCGCCGCGACGCTTGACAGCGTCAACCATCAAATCGACCAGATGCTTGGCGACAAGGCCACGATTCTTAAGGATTACCGCAACAATATCAGCGGGCGCCTGATCGTCGAAGCGATGAACAACAAGCTCGCAGCCAAGCAGCTTCCCGTGCTCGACAGCGAAACCAGCGACAAGCTGAGTCAGATCATTTCCTCCACCATCAAGAACTCCAACAGCGGCACTGTCGCCGGGGACGCCAAGGACGAGAAAGTCGACAGGATTGAAGATGAAATCCTCCTCGATGACAAGACAGAACCGTCGATCCTCGACGGCAAGACAGGAAAGCCGACCCTTGAAGACAAGGTCTCGATCAACACAGAACGCAATGGCCTGATCGAAGACCCGAGCGTCATCACCCCCTCGCTGACACCGCCAAAATTTCAAATCCAAGGGGACTCCCTCTTGATCGGCAGCTCCATTCGAGATCAAATCATGTATGATGCTTCATCCTTCTTGTCGCAAGCTCAATTGGAGGAGTTGCTCCTTCAGATTCAACAAGGCCTGCCTTTGATCCCCGGCACCGATGAAGTTCCCAGCCCCTGACAAGTTGAGAGAATTTTCTAGAAATCTTGTCCGCACGCTCTAAGATCCTTCACCCTCGATCGCTTCACAGGTGCCGCTCATTGACAGTCGGCGCAAAATCAGGAGACCCATATGATAGATGACCAAGAAGTCCTGCAGAAGTTGCCCGCCGACGAGTCCGTCGACAAGGGCATCGAATCGATAGAAGTTTTTGTCGAGGAAGACAATCCGGAAATCAGCCTCGACGGCGAAATCTTCGTCGATGGCTATGAGCCCGAAATTGCCGTCTGCTATTTCTACGGCGTCGATGAAGAAGGCAATCTCATCGAAACGCCGATTGAAGGCGGAAAAGACCCGCAGGAAGAGATCTTCGTCCGCGGCGAAGGCGAAATCCAGCCCTACTGGCGCACGCTGACCGGCGGCGAAGAGAACGCGGATGTCGTCGAGTTCGATGCTGATGGCAATCCCATCTCCCATCACGTCGAGTTCGAAGTGCGTATCCTAGATCACGTCGAGTTCGAAGTGCATGACAATCCCATCCTCTACCCCATCGACCCGATCATTGACGAAAACGGCTGGCCGATTTGGTGGTGCGTCCTCCCCGAGATCCTTGTCGACGAAAATGGCAAGCCCATCGACCCCTTCATTCTCTACAAAGGCGAAATGATGGAAGCTGGCTCGATTGACGACACCTTGCTGCCGATCGAAGGCGAAGGCAAGGGCGATAATCCCTACGTCGATGAAAACGGCAATCCGATCCAGACACTCGGCGGTGGCGATCCGGTCGTGGTAGTCGATCATGTTGATTTTATCGCAATCGCAGTCGATGAAAACGGCAATCCGATCCAGACACTCGGCGGCGGTGATCCCGTTGTCGATCCGATCGTGATCGAATGCGAAAAACCCCAGTCCTACTTCGATGACGAAGGTAACCCGATCTACACCCTCGGCGGCATGGAAATCGATCCGGTTTTGCGCAACCTGCAACTCTGGCTCGCCGATGACTCGACCGAAGAGAAAGCGGAAGTCAAGATCACCCGCCAGAAAGACATCAGCTTCAGCATGAAGAGCAGCGGCGACGAAGTCCAGGAACTGAGCTGGGACGACCTGATTAACCAGCGCGTCGCTTTCCACTCCGAATCGGCGAAAAGCAGCTTCACCATGGAATCCGGCGATCATCGCTATGTCCACGGCAAAACCGGCAGCGACAAGATCAACGGCGGCAAAGGCGATGACTGGCTCGACGGCAACGGCGGCAAAGACAGCTTCAAAGCCGGCAAGGGCGATGACCACATCCTCGTCGACGACGGCAAAGTCCGCAGCATCGACGGCGGTCAAGGCGACGACACCCTGGTCTTGCGCAGCGACCTCGGCGCTATGGATCTGAGCAAGGTTAAAACCTTGAAAGGCATCGAGACCATCGACCTCCTTAGCGGCAGCGGCAACGGTCTGACCTTGACCCTGACGGCCAAGCAGATCTTCAAGAACCACGTCGACACCGTCAAGATCCTCGGCGACAGCTTTGACTCCTTGGTGATCCAAGGCGAAAAAGTCCAGCTGCAAACGCTCGTCGCCGATCCTGAAGGCTTTGCCTCCTGGCAAGTCAGCTGGCACGGACACCAGACCACTCTGTTGGTCGACGCCGGAATCAACGTCGTCTGATTGTGATTCATCGCTCTGATTGATCTCGGGGGAGTCAGACGGAATGGCGCTGGCTCCCCCCTTTTATTGCATTGGTTCAGATCTTCCCAGGACCGGTTTCGTTGAATGACCTCGGAAGCTGAAAACTCTCTTTAATCCGCTTTTTACAGGGCTTTTTCAGGCTCAGGCGGAGCGTGCTCGAATTTGCTTTGCTAATGACCAGAAAAAACCACAAAACAAAACCAGGAAATCATCCATGAGTTCACCCATCCTTGCCGGCAATAAAACCCTCAGCTACACCGAGTCCGGTGCAGCGATTAATATCACCACCAAAATCCTCTCCGCCAGCGATGCGGACAGCCCGGCCAGTGCCCTGAAATTCAAAGTCAGTCCCGGCAGCGATGCCAACGGCTTCTTCTATCTCAGCACTGCCCCCACCGTCAAGATCAGCGAATTCACCTTGAACGATGTCAGCTCCGGCAAGGTCTTCTTCAAGCCCGGTACCAGCAGCACCGCGCCGGTGATCAATGTCACCGCCAACGACGGTACCAGCGATTCCTTCAGCAGCGCCTTGACCATCAAGATGAAAGCCGTCAACGACCTCGCCAGCTTCACCGTCAGCCCCTTGAGCATCAGCGAAGGCGCCAGCATCGACATGAAAGGCAAGC
>JAYTMY010000272.1:0-10438 GCA_043748535.1 Lentisphaeraceae bacterium
ATCAGCCGGGTCCTGGCTGACAACGGCCAGATGATCGTCGAGAAGGTCAGCCTGCGCGAACTCAAAGACGGCGGCCACGCGGTCACCATCCATGCTTCTCTGTTACCGGAAGCCCGGGTGCCCGAGCTGGCCGATCTGGTCCAGCAGCGCGTCCTCAGCAAAGTACGCGAGCATCTGGGTGTCCTCACCCTGCGCGCGGTCGATCTGCAGCTCCGTTCGTTCTCGGCCAAGGAAGGCGCTCTCGAGCGGCAACATCGCCGGGCTCTCCGCGAAGCCCGCGGCGAAGCGGAAATCGTCCTCTCAAATCCGCCTTCAGCGGACTGAAGCGGAAAGACCCCCTCAAGAATCGCCTGCCCTTCACCCGGCAGGCTTTTTTTGCGCTTCCGGGAAGTTTGTGGGTGGACTCAATGACTGATCGATGCGAACATGGCCGCGCTTGGTTGCTTCACTCCAAGGGAGTGGAGGATTTTAGCCCGGGGTCGAGCCGCATCGGCGACACCCCGGGTTAGCAACCCAAGGAGTCGCGACCCGAAGGGGTAAATCGACATTCCAATCCCGAGGAGATTGCGGCGTGATTTTGTTCCAATCCGAAGGGATTGCGTCCTCCAGCCCGGGGTTGGCGCATCGCCTACCCCGGGTATGTGGCCATGTTGTCTCCAACCCCAACGGGGTTGCGTCGTGTTTGGGCGTGTGGACGCGTCCACGAACCCGGACGAAACCCCGTTGGGGTTTGATGAATCGGCGGGAATGTCCCCGGGATAGGCGAGGCGCCAATCCCGGGCTGGAGGAGGGCTACCCCGTTGGGGTAAAGAACGATTCGATAAGGGCTTCATAAAATTAATCAATCCCAGACATAGCGTTCATCATAATCGAGTTCATGTTTTTCCAGCAGCGCACGGAATTCATGTTTGAAATCGCAGTGATGGTGGTGTTGTTCCTGATTCTGAATGTACTGCGTCACCGTATCAACCTGGGATTTGCTGACGGAAAAGATGCCATAGCCGACCTGCCAAGAAAAATCGCGACCTGTATAAATCTATCTCCGGCTCCTGATCCAATGGTCAGCCCTGGCTGTCTTGGCTTTTGCGGCTATTGCGCTTCACGGTGGCAGTGACATCCCTCACCGCCGGGGCCTCCTTGCGAATCATGACGATGACATCGCGGGAATGAATCTCCCATTCGACCGTCTCCCCCTTCTGCAGCTGTAGTGCCTCGGCCAAGGCGTTGGGGAAATTGACATGCCATTGCTGGTTCTTCGGTCGTTGAATCAATTGAATCTTGGTCTGATATCCCATGCCCATTCTCCCGATATTTTTTCTCATCTTTAAGCACTCTAGCCGTGGCAATCTAAAGCTCAAGCCGTATTCTCTGTAGACTACTTATATAAGTAGTAAATAAGTAGTATTTCCAAGCGCCGTTCGAGGGGGACGAAAATGCAGCCAGTCAAAGCCGAGACCACCAAAACGAAGAAGCCCGCCGGCCCGCCAGCGGCGGCGAAAAAGGTCGCCGCTAAAGGCAAGCCACGACAGGTGAAAAAGCCCATGTGGCAAGCTTTCGAGGCGCGCGACGCAGAGGCCGAAGCTAAAATGCTGGCCGCCTATCGACTGGCTCGCTCGAGCGAAGAGTCGCGCATCAATCTGGCTTTGGCCGAGGCGAAAGTCGCCGAGTGCCTCGCCCTTGATCCCGGCGCTGAAATCGCCACACTGAAGCACCCCAGCCTCTACCCAGTGAAAAGCCAGCATGCCGGCTCCTGGGCTTTTGCGACCTACAGCATCAAGCTCAATGGTAGATGCATCTATAACCAGCGCCGTGAAATGCCCAGTCGCAACGGTGCCCAGGATGCTCTCGCCGCCGGAGCCTTTGAAATGATCCTCGAACGAGCCAGCACCGACACCGCCTGCCGCCCCACTGCCGCGTTCGTCAGCCGGCTTCATCCGGAGTCGCCGATGTCCCCGGCGACCGCGAGAAACATCGTTGAAAGAGAAGGGGAAGCGATGGAATTTGCGTGCCAGAAAGCGGTCGATGAAGTCGGCCCGGTCAGCCCCTTGCCGGATGAACAACGCAGCCTCCTCGCCGCACCGCCGGAACTTGTCGCGGCGGCCCTCGCCCTCGTCGTCCCGGCGCAATTCCAAGAAGAAGCCAGCCGCAATCCGGTTGCCGTCGCCGCGCCGGGAGTCACCCTCGATGCCCATATCGATGCCGTCATCATCAAACGCCAGATCTCGACTCGGGCCAAGAAGGGTGCCTCAGCCGGCGAGGCGAAGCTGAATAAGAAACAGCGCGGCGAATTGAAGGAAAAGGCGGGCGAGCGCAAAACCGTCAGCGTCTGCTGCGCCAGCATCGTCCGCCAGGGTCGGCAGCGTCTGACCTTGATCGGGCTCGACTACACCAGCTTGTTGCTGCGGGTGGTCGCGGCCCTGGTCGTCAACGCTGCCCGCGGCCTCAATGTCACGGTCTTCGCCGACGGCGAAAAAGCCATCCACGAAGGGGCTGTGGAGATCCTTCAGACGCAGGTCCGGGGACTTCAGATCATCCTTGACTGGTATCATTTACGAAAAAAATGCGGCGAGCTTTTGTCGCTGGCGTTGAACTGCCGCACGAAGCGCAAGATCCACTGGGCCAAGGTGCAGGAGATGCTTTGGCACGGCTGTGTCGACTCTGCCATTGCCTATCTCGGGGCGATTCCGTCGGACCAGATCAAGAACCCCAAAGCGCTGGAAACTCTGGCCACCTATTGGCAGGCCAGGCGCACCCAGATCCCCGTCTATTCGGTGCGCAAACAATTGGGGCTGAAGACCTCCAGCAACTGTGCCGAGAAAACCTGCGACCTCTTGGTGAGTCGTCGGCAGAAGCGCCAGGGCATGGCCTGGTCACAGGACGGGTCCTACGCTTTTGCTTCGATTCGGGCATGCATTCGCAATCGCCGTCTCAAATCCTGGCTCGCCTCCTGTGACTGGTCACTGGCATTCATTGAGGATGCCGCTTGAGAGGCGCCGATGGATTTATACAGGTCGAAAAATCGTGCTGTGACGGGTCTTTCTCCTTGATCCAGACCGATGAGGCACGCTTGATTTCCTTCACCCAATCTGCCTGGCTGATGGTGCGGTGCAATCGGGACAGCATGTGGATGTGATCCTCAATGCCACCGGTGATCACTGGTGCGCATTCGAGTCGTTTCGAGACGCCACCGAGAAAACAGTGCATCTCTTCGCGCAATTGCCGGTCTTGCAGATAGGCGCGACGATCCTTGGTAGAAAAGACCAGGTGAACATAAACAGCGGAGAGGGATTGCGGCATCAGAGGTCTCCTTCATTCAGGATTCAATTACATGGAAAGTGGCGTTCCAATCCCGAAGGGATTGCGTCCTCCAGCCCGGGGTTGGCGCATCGCCTACCCCGGGTATGGCGCACAATGGATTCCAACCCCAACGGGGTTGCGTCGCGTTCGGGCGTTTGGGCGCGGCCACGAGCCCAGACGAAACCCCGTTGGGGTTTGACGAATGGGCGTGAATGTCCCCGGGATAGGCGAGGCGCCAATCCCGGGCTGGAGGAGGTCTACCCCGTTGGGGTAAAGAACGATGATCCCATAGCACCGGATTCGTGCGCTCCAATCCCGAAGGGATTGCGTCCTCCAGCCCGGGGTTGGCGCATCGCCTACCCCGGGAATGATGCGTGATTGATATCCAACCCCAACGGGGTTGCGTCCCGTTCGGGCGTTTGGGCGCGGCCACGACCCCAGACGAAACCCCGTTGGGGTTTGACGAATGGGCGGGGATGTCCCCGGGATAGGCGAGACGCCAATCCCGGGCTGGAGGAGGGCTACCCCGTTGGGGTAAACTGGCGCGGGCCTTCATCGCGTGATCTCCCGCAGCAGCTCCTGGATGCGGGCGGTTTTGGCTTGCAGCTCGGCGTCGATGACTTCGAGGGAGCGGGGCGCTTGGTATTCGTAGAAGTGGCGGTTGAAGGGGATTTCGTAGCCGACGATGCCGACCTTGCCATCGAGCTCGTCTTTCTTACTGAGGTCAACCCAGGCGTCGGGGGCGTGGGGCAGCACCTCGCGCTTGAAATAAGCGTTGAGGTCCTGCCCGAGGGGGACATTTTCGCTGTCGCGGCGCTCCGAGTCCGGCAGGGGCTGGCCTTTGGCGTCGAGAGCGGGCGAGGCGGCGTCATCGTGTTCCCCGAGGGAATTGGCGATCTCCTTGAAGTCCGGGCCTTTGAGCTTGAGACCGTAGGGCTTGAGCGCCTTTTTCAGCTCCTCTTCAAATTGATCGAGGCCGAGGAAAGAGCGTCCCGACCAAGTGACCGTGCTCAGGTGATAGAGAGCGCGATAGAGCTCTTCACCGAGCTTTTCCCAGAGCTTCTTGCTGAGCAGCTTGGTCGCGGTGGTCGCGTCGAAAGTGAAACGGCGGCGCAACGGGCGCTCGATGCTGATCTGGCGGTAGCCGAAGGCGGTGCTGGGGAAGATCTTGGCGATCGGGCCTTCCTCAAAGCTGCCAGCGAGGCGGACGATCTCTTCGATCTGGGCTTCGTTCATCATCTGGCGCTTCGAGCCGAGGGATTTCTTCATCTTGACGAAGTGGCTGCTGCCGTTGACGAGGAGCACCTGGCCGCGACGGTGAGCCGGCTTGGCGTTGGAGAGGACCCAGACATAGGTGGCGATGCCGGTGTTGTAGAACATGTCGGTGGGCAGGGCGATGATCGATTCTACCAGGTCCTTTTCGAGGAGGAAGCGGCGGATTTCGCTTTCGCCGGAGCCGGGGCCGCCGGTGAAGAGCGGCGAGCCGTTGAGGATGATGCCGATGCGCGAAGAACCTTGATCGGCGGGCTTCATCTTCGACACCAGGTGCATCAGGAAGAGCAGCGAGCCGTCGGAGATGCGCGGCAGGCCGGGGCCGAAACGGCCGGCGAAGCCGCGGTTGGCCTCTTTTTTGACCTCCGCCTCGACCTTCTTCCACTCGACGCCGAAAGGCGGGTTGGCGAGCATGTAGTCGAAATGCTCGGTGGGCAGGCGGTCTTCGGAGAGGGTGTTGCCCTTGTGGATCTTCGAGGGGTCCTGGCCCTTGATCAGCATATCCGCCTTGCAGATGGCGTAGGACTCGGCGTTGAGCTCTTGACCGTAGACGACGATCTTGGCGTTCGGGTTGAGTTCGTGGGCGTATTCCATGCCGCAGGAGAGGAAGCCGCCGGTGCCGGCGGCGGCAGCTCGACCGAGCGCGGCAGGGCCGGTTCTTCGTCTTTCACGATCCGGGCTTGGCGCGGAGCACGTTCTTCCTTGGCGACTGCGACCGGCTTCTCCAGGCCAGGAAGCTCAACGGGCGCCATCTCAGCCAGCATGACACTGCGGGCATCCTTGATCAGTGCGCCAGTGGCAAGCAGGGCGTCTTCGGTGGTCTTGAAGAGTTCTTTCTCCCATCCCAGCTCCTTGCGCAGGGCCGAGGTGGAGGCGGAGCCGCCGAGGTCTTTGAGCTTGGCGATGAAGAGGTCGGATGACATGTGCAGGTGCCTTTGATTTGAACGCGGTAGTATAGCACACCGTGAAGTCCGAGGGCAATCTTCCCTGAAACTTGGCGAGACACGACAGCTCCTTCCCGACCTGCGATAAAACCATGTTCCATGTCCAAGAATCTTCTTCTCTTCGAAGGTGTCCGCCGACTTTTCCAGGGCCCGCAAAACCGATCAGTCACCGCGATCGGCCGGATCCTTCCAGCGCGTGAACAAATCATGCGGCACATCGAGGAGGTCGAGGGCTTTGCCGGCGACGAAGTTGACCAGTCCTTGGTAGCTGGTGTCGCCGTGGTAGAAGCCGGGGGAAGCGGGCAGGACGATGCCGCCGGCGAGGGTGACGGCGCGCATGTTGTCGATATGGATGAGGGAGATGGGGGTTTCGCGGAAGACCAGGACCAAGCGGCGGCGTTCTTTGAGGCAGACGTCGGCGGCGCGTTCGGTGAGGTTGGAGGCGTAGCCGTGGGCGATGCCGGCGAGGGTCTTGGCGGAGCAGGGGATGACCAGCATGCCGTCGTGGCGGAAGCTGCCGGAGGCGCAGCCGGCGCCGACATCCTGGTGATTCTGCAATTCGATCAGGGCGCGTTTTTCAGCGGGCAGCGACTCGAGCCAAGCGTTGAAAGCTTCGCCGAGCTCCTCCTGCCAGACCTGACGGGCGACGGGCGAGGCGATCAGGAGGACGCGGCGTCCGGCGGCGGTGAGCGCCTCGATCGCAGCGCGGGCGTAAGGAGCGCCGGAAGCGCCGCTGAGGGCGAGGACGATGCGGCCGGTGGACATGATTTTCCTCAACTGAGTTGTGCGGCTTCCGCAAGGAGCTGCTCGGCTTCCGGCAGCAGACGCAGAACGCGTTCGACGTAGCCGGGGTCGGGGCAATAGGTAGGAATGATGGCGCCGAGGTAGCTGGCGGCGTCGATGGCCTGGTTTTTCCAGCCTTCATAAGGCTTGCGCTCCATGAAGCGCCAATAGCCGCGGATGAAGGCGCTGGGCGAAGCGAAGCGGCAATAATCGCAGAGGCCGTCGTGGGCGAGGTAGCTGACCGGTTCGGCGAAGCCTGCCATTTCACTGCGCCACTTGAGGCCGGCGAAATTGAAATAGTCCTGCGACAGCCGCGAGCTGGCGCGGCCGGATTCGAGCAGCCATTGCGCCAGGGTGACGGCCTTCAGGTGGGGAAGTTCAATATCTTCCCGGACATAGGCGGCGACCAGCTGGCTCAGCAGCGGCGAAGCGGGAGGAATTACTTCTTCTTGCACTCGTCGCAATCCTCGTCGTCATCATCATCGTCATCATCGTCACCGTCGACCGGGACTCGCAGGATCATGCCGGGCTTAAGCTCTTTCAGGTCGGGATTGAAGGCTTGGATGGATTCGACCGTGGTGCCCATGGCCTGGGCAATAGTTTCCACGGTGTCGCCGGGGGCGACGGTGTAATCGACGACTTCGATATGGTCTTCGCAGTCTTCATCATGCTCTTCTTCATGAGTGGTGCGGTCGACTTCGGAGCTGACGTAGAGGGGCAGGAGGCCGCCGGGGGCTTTCGGGCAGTTGCAGGTGGAGCCGAGGAGGCCGAATTCGAAGCGGCTGCCCTGGTCGGTGTAGGTGGTGCGCGAATAGGTCAGCGAGCAGCTGCTGGCGAGAATGGTGGTGAGCAAGGCGGTGATGAGTTTCATCGGGCTTCTCCTGGCGGTTTGAGGTGGGATTACAGGCCGACTTTGACGTTGGCGCCGGCTTTCGGGTAGGCGTTGAGATAGAGCATGAACATGAAGAGCCATTCGTCCGGGCGGACTTCATAACGGACGCCACCGGTCCAGCAGTGGAGCTGGCGCTGGTATTCGATCCAGTTGGCGATGGCGCGGCCTTCCTGGAGGTCGAGCTGGGTGCCGACTTCGACGAAGTTCTCGTCCCAAAGGCGCTTGCGCAGGACGGCGCGGAGATAGTCACCGGCATCGTAGCGGCGAGCCCATGAGCTGACCAGGCCTGCCGAGTTGACGGTCGAGCCGAAGGACTGCAGATCGCGCGATTCGAAGTCGTTGCGGCGGATCCAGTGGAGGCTGGCCTGCAGGGTGTCGACGGAGCCGACCTGCATGCCAGCGGAGAAGAAGTTGATGCGCCCGGTTTTTGCGTCGGCGAGGATGTCCGAATCGAATTTCAGCCAGGTGCTGGGGAGGTACTCGAGGCGGGTGCCGAAATCGCCGAAGCCTTCTTCGCTTTCTTCCGAATTGAAGTGGAAGTCGACGTAGTTATCGAGGGTGACTAGGGTGTGGACATTGCCGTCGCGGCGGGTTTCGAGGCGTTGTTGGACGCCGCTGCGCAGCCAGTGCTGTTCGATCAGGCGGTCGTTCTCATCGAAGTAGTGGACGTTGTCGCGATCGCCGCTGACCACTGGGATGAAGTTATGATTGACGTAGGGCTGGACGACATGGCGGAGGCCGTCGACGCCGAGGGTTTTGTTGTAGGCATCCATCCAGCTGTTGTAGAATTTTGTCGACGCTTCGTAGCCGAGTTCGATGGCGCCGCGGGTGAGCGAACCGCCGTCGCTGTCGTAATTGCTGAGGGCGAATTTCGGTTCGCGGAAGGGGTCGTTGGCGGCGAAGAGGCTGGAGAGTTCCTTGCCGCTGACTTCTTGGTCGGAGCTGTCAGAGTAGTGCAAGACGCGGAAGCCGGCACGGGGCACCCATTTGAGGCCGAGGGCGTCGAATTCCGAGTAGAGGACATGGGCGGTATCGAGGCGGGTGCTGTCGTAGTCGGCGACTTCCTTGTCGGCGTCGATCGGCTTGTCGAATTGGCGCCAGCGGGCGCGCAGCTCGGCGATGCTGTTGCGGCTGGTGTAGAGGAAGGGCGAGTCGCCGAGGCGGAGGCGAGGCAGGTCGAAGCGCAGTTCCGGCAGGCGTTCGACGGCAGATTCCCAGTGGGCGATGCGGGGCGAAGCGTTCAATGACAGCGACCAGGCCGGGGTCATGTATTCGAGATCGCCGTAGTTGACGGCCGACTCGTAGTCGCGGCGGGTGTTGAGCATGCGGAAGTCGCGGCGGAAGGCGATGTCGCTCTCGGCGTCGAGGTGCATGCGCCAGCTCAGCTCGGGAGTGATCTCGTATTTCTGGAAGGCTTCGCCGTTCCAGCGGCCGTCATCGTCGTTGGTGCGCGAGTAGCGGCCATACCAATCGCCGCTGCCTTTCATTTCGGCGTAGGGCAGCCAGTAGCCCTGGGCCTTGGTGAAATGCTTCGGCGATTCGAGGTCGAGGCGGACGCCGGCGCCAGGGCCTTGACGGGCGAAATAGCCAGTGTCGACAAAGGCGGTGCCCTTCATCGGGCCGCTGCGCCAGAGTTTGAACTTGCGGCTGACGGTGACGAAGGGGCCGGTGCGGCTGCCCATGCCGCCGCGGACGATGAAATCGCCGTCGCCGACATCGAGGTCGCTGGTCACCCAGGGGAGGTAGAAGAAGGGGACGGTGCCGGCGTAGAATTTGACGCCATAAGCGGTGATATCGCCTTCCTGGCTGATGACGAGGCGATCGGCGACGAGGTGGTAGTGGGTCGGCAGGCCCTTGCACAAGTGGTCGCAGGTGGTGAGAACGACGCCGCGCGCTTCCATTGAACCGTTGGGCAGGGTCTGGGCTTCGCTGCCGAGGCTGTACCAAGGGGTGGCGTTGATGGCGTTGGCACCGACGCGGAAGAGGCGGGTGCGGAGGTTGCCGGAGGCTTCTTCGGCCTTGACTTCAAAATCCTGGGGGACCGCGACACCCTGGCCGTTGAGCTTGGTGGCATCGGCGGCGAAGGATTTGCCCTTGGCGACGATGTTGCCGCGGGCGACAAATTCGAGGTTTTCGGTATCGATCTCAGCGTAATCGCAGCTGATCCGGCCTTGTGGAGTGGTGATCAGGACGCCGCCGCGGAGGACGAAACGCTGCGTCTTGATCTGATATTCCGAGTGTGCGGCGCTGAGCTGCACGCCGGCGGCGTCGAGGGCCGAGCCGGGGGTGGCGGTGTCAGTGCCGGCTTGCACCGGACCCGAGATGACGGGATCGGCGGCCCTAGCGGTGGTGGCGAGACCGGCGGCAAGGAGGACGGACAAGAATCGGCGCAGAAGCATGGGGTGTATTCCGGAATATTAAAAGGTCGGGATTCCGGCAAGATAGTGGAGTGCCCTGCTTTGCCAAGCTACACCACCACGGTCGTTAGGGAAATCACGGGTGCTCCGCCCGAGGCAAAGCGAAGAAGAAGCCCGCACCAGCCATCTCTCGGAGCCGGACGAGATTGTCTGCCTCGACCAAATCCGGCTCTGGACTGCAGCCCGAGACGATCAGCCCGTCCGGCACGACACCGCGATTTTTCAGATATTCGAGGGCCGTGGCCGTGGCAGACAAGGTTCCGAGACCCGGATTGGTGACCAGGATCACCGGGATTTTCAAGGCTGCCGCGACATCCCCCATACTGAGGCCGAGACGCATCGGCGAGGCGACGCCGCCAGCGCTTTCGACGACCAGAAGCTCAGTGACGTCCGCTGCCACAATGGCGGCCATCGCCGTTGCGATTTCCGCCATTCCAGGGGCTTCCGCGCCGTCGATCCGGGCCGCGAGATGCGGCGAGGCGGCAAGAGTATATCGATAGGGATTGGCCAGGTCTAAACTGCCAGGCAGGAGGTTCGAGCCACATTGCTGACGGACCCATTCGGCATCACTCGGGACCGAGCCGTCGCAGCCGGTCTGCACCGGCTTCAAATAGGCCGTGCGTCGACCTTGCTCCAAACTCCGCCGACAGAGCCAGGCGCTGGCCCAGGTTTTGCCGACGCCAGTGCCGGTGCCGAGAATGAAATAGCTTTCCATGGAGAAGGTTGAAAGGTTGAAAGGTTGAAAGGTTGAAAGGCGGAAGGCGGAAGGCGGAAGGCGGAAGGCGGAAGGCGGAAGGCGGAAGGGTTGAAGTAAAAGGCCTGACAGGCCTTTT
>JAYTMY010000273.1:0-2150 GCA_043748535.1 Lentisphaeraceae bacterium
GGAGCGAGTCGCGGAAGAAGCTGGAAGCTTGCGACAGCATCAGATGGACGAAGGATTCCGGATCTTTTTCCTGGCTCAGGATGTCGTCGATGAGCTTGAGGATGGCGGCGAGATTACGCGAGCCGAGGGCGTCGCGGAAGGCCCAGGCGCTGAGAGCGGGGGTGGCTTCGCAGACGGCGCGGACGTCGGCAGCGCGAACTTCGCCCCCATTGGTCCGGCACCACAACTTGTCGAGTTCCTGACCGATGCGGGCGGTATCGGTGCCGATCGCGGCGAGCAGCACTTCCCCGGCTTGCGAATCGAGGCGCATCTGGCGTTCAGCCACGGCTTTGCGCAGCAGAGCGCTGGCGCGTTCGGCGAAATCCTTGTCCTCGACCTTGACCTGCTGGCAGATGAAGATTTTGCCATTTTTCTCGATGCTTTTAAACAGCGATTTGACCTTGCTGCAGCCAGGGCCGGAGAGGATCAGATTGATGCCGTCGGGCAAGCCGCGCTCGATCTCGGCGATCAACTGCTGAAAGAGGCCGGCGAGTTCAGAGCTCGATTCGGCTTTAGTCGGCTCCCGGTCGAAGGCCTGGAAGTCTTTCAGCCAAATGGTTTTGGCGCCGAAGAAGGAAGGGGTGGCGAGGCTGCCGAGGACTTCCCCGAGAAGGGAGGCGGGGGTTGAGCCGTCTTTCTCGCGGAAGATCTCGAGGGCGAAGGCGTCGGCGTTCGGCCCGGCGAGGCGGGTCGCGGCATTCTCCGCCTGATCGCGGATCTGGGCGAGGTCATCCCCGGTGAAAAGCAGAACGGCGCCGGCCATGAAGGTCACTCCTGAAATTGAATGCGGCGAATCTATCGGGCGGCGGCGCTTGTGCAAACCAAGCTTGAAGCTTCCGTTGCGATTACAAAAATTCGGCCGAACAGATAGCTTTGTCGAGATCGAGCCCCGGGATATGAGCTGATGAGATGGATCCCCCAGAAGTTCTTCACTTGGCGTGAACCGCAGGATTTTGTGGCGGTGCGCTGTCGTGCCGAGTGGGCCTCTCTGGCTCCAAGGGAGCGGCGAATCCTCCGCAGCGCCGCACTTTTCCTGCCCCAGTTTCCTTGGCTGCTATCGTTTTTTGTGCCGTTGAAAGTGCCGTCGCTGGTCCTCGGGCTGGCGACCAGCTTCTTCCTCTTCTGGTGCCTGCCCATTTTGTGGCGAAAAACACCCGCACACGTCCATGTCTTCGACGACTGCATTTTGTGGCAAAGTGGCAATTCGCATCGGAGATTCCTCTTCACTGAGCTCGCCTCTTATCATTGGCAAAGTCAAGGAGTGCATTCCGTCCTCAAGCTGATCCGAAATAGCGGCAAGGAATTCGACCTCGCCTTGTCGGGAGAGGTCGATGAGCTGGAGCTGGATCGTTTTTTGGCGGAACGGGTGGATCTCGAGTCCATTCATGGTTTGTAGTCCCGGCTTCAGCCAGTCGTTAAGCTCAAACTCTCGGAGAAGCAGAACAAGCCGGCTGAAGCCGGGACTACAAACTTGAGAGCAAAACGACTCGTGACCAGCCAAGAATTCGGCTTGAGAATGGTCCTCGGTTTCGCCAACTCCGCCAAAAGGCGACTATACTTGGGGCGATTACGAAAACCTGGAGTCTCCCCCCATGAATGCCCGCAATGTCCTCGGCCAGCCGCTGCAAGCCTGTTCCCTCAATCCCGTCACCGGCTTCTGCCGCGACGGCTATTGCCAACTCCACCCCGAGGATCGCGGCATCCACACCCTCTGCGCTGTGATGGATGAACGCTTCCTCGCCTTCTCCGCCGCCGTCGGCAACGACTTGTCGACTCCCGTGCCGGAATACGGCTTCCACGGGCTGCAGCCGGGGGATTCCTGGTGCCTGTGTACCCTGCGCTGGAAACAGGCGCTCGAATCCGGTTTTGCCCCCAAGGTGAAGCTCGCCTCGACACATGAATCGGTGCTCGAATGGCTCGAACTCGCCGACCTGCAACAGTACGCGGCTGACTGAGTCATGCGGCTGTTTCCCCGGACAGCACCCTGACGAAGGTGTGGAAGAAGTGAAAGGACTAGTGTCACAATCCGCAATTATCCCCTTGACCCGATGTCGGCAGGAGAGGGCTTGGCCGTTCGAAATTTCTTCGCATCGACCTAATCGATTAGCGAC
>JAYTMY010000274.1:0-3098 GCA_043748535.1 Lentisphaeraceae bacterium
GGAAGACCTCAGCATCATCATCACCCCGATGGCGACCCGTGGCGAAGAAGCCATCGGCTCGATGGGCACCGACGCCCCGATCGCGGTGCTCTCTGACAAGCCCCGTCTGCTCTACGACTACTTCAAGCAGCTCTTCGCCCAGGTCACCAACCCGCCTCTCGACGGCATCCGGGAAGAGCTGGTCACCTCGCTCGACCTCAACATGGGCGCGGCTCACAACATCTTCCTCGAAGGCCCGGAGCACTGCCGCCGCCTCAAGCTCGAAGATCCGATCATCACCAACGCCCAGCTCGAGATCCTCCGCGCTCTCGACCAGGAAGACCTGCGCGCCGTCACCCTGCCCATCCTCTTCAAAGCCGCTGATGGCCGTGTCGGCCTCGAGCGCGCCCTCGAAGAACTGGTGATCAAGGCGGTCACCGCCGTCGACGCCGGCAAAACCGTGCTCATCCTCTCCGACCGCGGCGTCACCAAAGATCTCGCCCCGATCCCCGCCCTGCTCGCTCTCTCCAGCCTGCACCACTCGCTCGTCCGCCTCGGCCGCCGCTCGCGCGCTGGCCTGGTGATGGAGACCGCTGAAGCCCGCGAAGTCCACCACTTCGCCACCCTCTTCGGCTACAGCGTCTCGGCGATCAACCCCTACCTCGCCTTCGAAACCATCGAAGAACTGATCGCCACCGGCCGCCTCACCGAGACCGACCCGAAAAAAGCGGTCAAGAACTTCATCAAGGCTTCCGGCAAGGGCCTGGTCAAAGTGATGACCAAGATCGGCATCTCCACCCTGCACAGCTACCGCGGCGCCCAGATCTTCGAAGCCATCGGCCTCAACCGCGAACTGGTTGACCGTCACTTCTGCAAGACCCAGACCCGGATCAGCGGTATCGGCATGGCCGAGATCGCCGCCGACGCCGTCACCCGCCACGCCAAGGCCTTCCCCAAGGTCGCCATCGCCGGCAATCTCGACCTCGAAGTCGGCGGTGAATATCAGTGGCGCCGCAACGGCGAACGCCACCTCTTCAACCCCTTCACCATCGCCAAGCTGCAAGACGCGGTCCGCCGCGACTTCCCGCAGTCCTACGCCGAATACGCCAAGGCGATCAACGACCAGTCGAAGACCCTCCTCACCCTCCGCGGCCTGATGGAATTCGTCGGCTCGGAAGCGGTCCCGCTCGACGAAGTCGAATCCTGGGAAGACATCGTCAAGCGCTTCAAAACCGGCGCCATGTCCTACGGCTCGATCTCCCTCGAAGCCCACGAAAACCTCGCCATCGCGATGAACCGCCTCGGCGGCAAATCGAACTCCGGTGAAGGCGGCGAAAACCCCAACCGCTTCGCTAAAGATGCCAACGGCGACTGGCGCAACTCCGCCATCAAACAGGTCGCTTCCGGCCGCTTCGGCGTCACCAGCCATTACCTCGCCAACGCCCTCGAGATCCAGATCAAGATGGCCCAGGGCGCCAAGCCCGGCGAAGGTGGTCAGCTCCCCGGTGACAAAGTCTCGCCCGAGATCGCCGCCTGCCGTCACTCGACTCCTTGGGTCGGCCTGATCTCGCCGCCCCCCCACCACGACATCTACTCGATCGAAGACTTGGCCCAGCTCATCTACGACCTGAAAAACGCCAACAACCGCGCTCGCATCAACGTCAAGCTGGTGTCGGAAGTCGGTGTCGGCACCGTCGCTGCCGGCGTTGCCAAGGCCAAGGCCGATGTCATCCTCGTCTCCGGCTATGATGGCGGCACCGGCGCCTCGCCGCTGACCTCGCTCAAACATGCCGGCCTGCCCTGGGAACTCGGCATCGCCGAAGCTCAGCAGACCCTGGTGATGAACGACATGCGCGGCCGCATCGTCCTCGAATGTGACGGCCAGCTCAAGACCGGTCGTGACGTCGCCATCGCCTGCCTTCTCGGCGCCGAAGAATTCGGCTTCGCCACCGCTCCGCTCGTCGCCTCCGGCTGCATCATGATGCGCGTCTGCCACCTCAACACCTGCCCGGTCGGCGTCGCCACCCAGGACCCCGAACTGCGCAAGAAGTTCGCCGGCAAGCCCGAGCACGTCGTCAACTTCATGCGCTTCGTCGCCGAAGAACTGCGCCAGATCATGGCCCAGCTCGGCTTCCGCAGCATCAACGAAATGGTCGGCCGCTCCGACAAGCTGCAAATGCGCAAAGCCATCGAGCACTACAAGGCGAAAGGACTCGACTACTCGAAGATCCTCTACCGCCCCGACGTTCCCGACACCTTTGCCCGCCGCAACGTCTCGAAGCAGGATCACAACCTCGAACAAGTCATGGACGAGCGCCTGCACGAGATCTGCCGCCCCGCCATCGAGATGAACCAGAAGGTCAAGTGGGAAGGCCGCATCTGCAACGAGGACCGATCCGTCGGTGCCATCCTCTCCAGCAAGATCTCCCGGCGCTACGGCTCCGCCGCTCTGCCCGAAGACAGCATCCAGCTCACCTTCCGCGGCATGGCCGGCCTGTCGCTCGGCGCCTTCACCGTCAAAGGCATCACCATCACCTCGATCGGTGCCACCAACGACTTCCTCGGCAAAGGCCTCTCCGGCGGTAAAATCATCGTCCGTCCGCCCGAAGCCGCCACCTTCAAGGCGGAAGACAACGTCATCACCGGCAACGTCTGCTTCTACGGCGCCACCTCCGGTGAAGCCTACATCCGCGGCATCGCTGGCGAACGCTTCTGCGTCCGCAACTCCGGCGCTAACACCGTCGTCGAAGGCGTCGGTGACCACGGCTGCGAATACATGACCGGCGGCCGCGTCGTCGTCCTCGGCCGCACCGGCCGCAACTTCGCCGCAGGCATGTCGGGCGGCATCGCCTACGTCCTCGATGAAGTCGGCGACTTCGCCACCCAGCGCTGCAACCTCGAGATGGTCGGACTCGAAGCCGTCTCCGGCGCCGACGAAGTCGAGCTCAAGGCCCTGATCAGCAAGCACGCCGAACTCACCGGCTCGGAACTCGCGACCCGCCTCCTCAAGGATTGGGCCCGCGTCCTCCCCCGCTTCGTCAAGGTCATGCCGACCGATTACAAGAAGGCGCTCGAACGCCTCGCCAAAGACCAATCCGCCGTCAAGGCCTGAGCCCCCC
>JAYTMY010000275.1:0-4703 GCA_043748535.1 Lentisphaeraceae bacterium
GCCCTCGCTGAATGCCTCAGCAAAGCCGGCATCCGCCGCATCATCAGCTCGAAGCTCTTCATCGCCAAGCTGAAGATCCAGATCCCGGAAGGCGTCGAAGTGCTCCTCCTAGAAGAAGTCGCCCGCGAAATCACCGGCCTCGACAAGGCCATCGCCGTCGGTCACGCGCTCCTGCCGGCCTTCATCGCCGAACGCACTCTGTGGCGCGGCGTCAAAGCCACCGACATGGCCACCGTGCTCTTCTCCTCCGGCTCCACCGGCTCGCCGAAAGGAGTCATGCTCAGCCACCGCAACCTGCTCAGCAACATCGACGGCATCGCCCGCATCATCGGCTTGGAAAAACGCGACACCATGCTGGGCTCGATGCCTTATTTCCATAGCTTCGGTTTCGTCTCCGCCCTAGTATTACCCTTGGCTTGCGGTACCCGCACTCCTTTGCTGGCCAATCCGCTTGACGCCGGCGCCGTCGGCGAAACCGTCGCCAAGCACAAATGCAGCCTTCTGATCGGTTCTCCGACTTTCTTAGGCACCTACATGCGCCGCTGCAACAAGGAGCAATTCTCCAGCATCCGAATGGTTGTTTCCGGCGCCGAAAAACTGCGCCCCGCCGTCGCTGAATCCTTCCATGAAACCTTCGGCATCTGGATCACCGAAGCCTTCGGCACCACCGAGCTATCGCCTGGCGTCAGCGTCAATATCACTCCCCGCATCTGGGAGCTCGGCAAGACCCGCGGCAAGGAAAACTCGGTCGGTCAGCCGATTCTCGGCGTCCGGGTTAAGATCGTCGACATTGAAGATTCTTCGATCGAGAAGGCCGTTGGCGAAGAAGGCCGACTCCTCGTCGCCGGCAATGGCGTCATGCTCGGCTACATCAACGAGCCAGATCGCACCGCCAAAGTTCTCAAGGACGGTTGGTACGACACCGGCGACATCGCCAAGGTCGACGCCGAAGGCTCTATCTTCATCGTTGGCCGTCTCGCCCGCTTCTCCAAGATCGGTGGCGAAATGGTGCCGCACGGCGCCGTCGAAGACGCCTTACACGAGATCCTCGGCGCCTCGAGCCCGATTCTGATCGTCACCTGCCGTCCCGACCCCGCTAAAGGCGAGCGCCTCGCGGTCATTCACGCCGCACTGCCAGAAGGACTCGGCCCCTCCGAACTGTGCAAGAAATTGCAGGAGAAAGAGCTGCCCAATTTGTGGATTCCCAAGCCCGCCGACTTCATCCTCGTCGAGATCCTGCCTATGCTCGGCTCCGGCAAAGCCGACCTTGGCAAAGCCAAGGAATTGGCAGCGGCTAAGGACTGACTCTGTCACTGCTTCTCTGTGACATCGCCATTTTCAGCAATCGGGAAGCATGCTAGATTCGCCGCCATGATAGTCAAAGAACAAACCTACACCTTCGGTCACACCGCCGACGACGCCCTGCCGCTGCGCTGCGGGCGCAAGCTCGGACCTGTGAGCATCGCCTATGAAACCTGGGGCACCCTCAATCCCGAGGCCAGCAACGCCATTCTCGTCTGCCATGCCCTCACCGGTTCGGCTCACGCGGCCGGCAAGTATGAAGAGTCCGACAAGAAGCCGGGCTGGTGGGACGATATGATCGGCCCCGGCAAAGCCTTCGACACCGATCGCTTTTTCATCGTCTGCTCCAACGTCCTCGGTTCCTGCTACGGCAGTACCGGCCCGACCTCGATCAATCCTGCTACCGGCAAATCCTATGCCATGAGCTTCCCGGTGATCACCGTTGCCGACATGGTGAACGCCCAGGTCCGCCTCGCCGATTTCCTCGGCGTTAAGAAATGGCTCAGTGTCGTCGGCGGCTCCCTCGGCGGCATGCAGGCCCTGCAGTGGGCCGTGGCCCATCCCGAACGGGTTCATTCCTGTCTGCCCATCGCCACCACTGCCCGCCTGTCGCCGCAAGCCATCGGCTGGGACTGGGTGGGACGCGAAGCCATTCTTTCTGACCCGAAATTCCTCGGCGGCGAATACAGTAAAGAGGCGCCGCCCGAACGCGGTCTCGCGGTGGCCCGGATGCTGGCCCACATCACCTACCTTTCCGACGCCTCGATGAATGAAAAATTCGGCCGTCGTCTGCAGCAGATGTCCGACGTTAACTACAGCTTCGACCTGAACTATCAGGTGGAGAGTTATCTCAATCACCAAGGCCTCAGCTTTGTCGGTCGTTACGACGCCAATGCCTACCTCTACATCACCCGGGCCACCGATTATTTCGACCTCGCCTCGGAAGGCGGTGGCGAGTTGACGGCCGCTTTGGCCAAGTCGAGCTGCGCCTTCGGCATCATTTCCTTCTCCAGCGACTGGCTCTTCACCCCGGCCCAATCGGAAGAACTGGTGGCCGCCTTGCTCCGTTTGAAACGCGAAGTTTTCCATTGCGACATCCAGTCCGATTATGGTCACGATGCCTTCCTGCTCGAGGTCGAAACCCTCGGAGCCTTGGTCCGCGGCTTCCTGTCGAATCAGCAGAGGAGTTTCCGCCATGGGTGAAGGCCGCGACCTCAATCCCGACCAGCTCGAGATCCTGCGCATCATTCCGGAAGGCAGCCGTGTCCTTGACCTCGGTTGCGGCGACGGCTCGCTGCTGGAGCGTTTGCGCGCCGAAAAACGCTGCGCCATCCAAGGCATTGACCGAGATCAGAAAATGGTGATGCGCTGCTTCCAACGTGGCATTCCCTGCATCATGCTCGACCTCGACCAAGGCCTCTCGCATATCGACGATCAGTCCTTCGACTACGTCATCCTCGGCCGCACTTTCCAGCAGATTCACCGCCCCGTCCGCCTCCTCAAGGAGATGCTCCGGGTCGGACGCCGCGCCCTGATTTCCAATCTCAACCTCGGTCATTGGCGCTTCCGCCTCCGCCTCGCCGTGTCGGGTCGTTGTCCCGAGTCTGATGGCGAGCTCTGGTACGCCAGTGCCAACATCCACCAGGGAAGTCATCGCGACTTCGTCGAAATGGCGGTGCGCGAGGGCTTGCCGCTCGGCGCCTGTCACCCTTTGGGTTCATCACTTCTCGCCCGCCAATTTCCGGGGCTTTTTGCCGAGCTTCTGGTTTATGAACTTGGGCAGGAAAGCAGTAAGTCGTGAAGGGCAAGATCCTCTTCATTGAGATGTCTCGATGGCTTACCATTGAACGTTTGCCATTGTGCTTACAGCAGGCTGGTTTCCAGATCAGTTTTCTCTGCCAAGCGGAGTCGATCGTCAATGATTTGCCGGCGGCGCACAAAATCCATTGGACCCAGGGAGATTTTCTCACTCAGGTCGAATCAGCAATCCTGGCGGGCTCACCGGACCTCTTGGTGTGTTTAGATGAGGCGACCATTCATGCTTTGACTGCCGTCAGCGAAACTCCGGCCTTTGACGATTTCGTGATGCGTCAAGGCCCTTTGCTGCAGCGCTCTTTGGGTAATTTGAAAACTCTGAAGTCTCGGTGCCAAAGACGCTTCCTCTGTGCTCCGGTGGTGCAAGAGAGGATTCGTTTGCCTCGGACCATCACCAGCCGCGATCCGGCGGTGCTCTTGCGTTTTGCCGAGGAATGCGATTGGCGCGTTGCCGCAAAACGAGAGGGTAGTTTTGGCGGTCTTGGGGTAAAAAAAATTGTCACGGAGGAGGAGTTCCGCCGCGCATTGCCGGAAATCGTCGCAGTCACCGAAGGGTGCATTCTGCAGCAGTGGATCGAGGGTGAAATCACGATGTGCGCCAGCATTGCACGTGCAGGCAAGATCTTAAGCTCCCTCGCGCTCCAGAAAATAGAGAGTCTGCCACTGGGGTATAGTACCGTGGTGAAGCCGATCATCAGCCCGAGCATGGATGAAATCGCTGCGGCAATGGCGGACACTCTTCAGCTTTCCGGTTTTTTCTCCTGCGATTTCATCGTTGAGGAAGGGACGGGGATAGCGTATTTGATCGAGCTCAATCCCCGCCCTGTCACGGTGTTTCATCTCGATTGGCTTTTCGGGCTCAGCACGGCACAAGCGGTGCACGATTTGATCACAGGGGAGAGTCGCGTCCAAACTTCGACCCTGGTGGGAAACTATGGTGAGGTGGCGCTCTTCCCGAAAGCCTTGATGCATCGGACGGAAAGCGTTAATTCCCGTCATGGACTTTTGCATGACGTTCCTTGGGATTGCCCTGAGGTGCTTTCTGCCTACCGCCGTAAATACCCGAAAAAAATCATGCGTTGGGCGGCCGGCGAGCGCCTGCTGCCGAGGATTCTGGGGAAGTTCTTCCCCAAGATTTTGGCTCGCCAATTCCCTCAGTTGATTGATCGCTGGATACAGACGCGTCAACGCTGATTTCGGGGTCTGGACCAAGGGATTCAGGAGCCCAGGGCGTGGATCGCGGCGACACAGGGATCGGTGACCTATTTGGCCTTTTTGCCGCTGCCGACGCTGCAGCTAAAAACCGCAGCAGAGGAATGGAGCCGGGTTGCAAGGTTGGCATCTGGCGGACCCCTTCTTCACCGGCATGAAGCAGCCGCCGCAAGGGGACGAAGACTTCAGCTCGAAACCGAAAAAAGACCGCGAGGCCGTTGAGCACCGCTATCGCTTGGTCGATCTCGAGATGGCTAAACAATTGCTGGGTAAAGACCACGCGTATCCAAGACGCCTCACACCGGATGCAGGGAACCCCAGTGAGTTGAAAAATAGCGGATTTTGAGGCGAAGTTTTGTCGTCAACCGCCCCCA